>JAFOAB010000317.1 GCA_017382555.1 Clostridia bacterium | reverse complement strand
GTTACCGGTGCTACCGTTGTTACCGGTGCTTCCGTTGTTACCGGTGCTTCCGTTGTTACCGGTGCTTCCGTTGTTACCGGTGCTTCCGTTGTTACCGGTGCTTCCGTTGTTACCGGTGCTTCCGTTGTTACCGGTGCTACCGTTGTTACGGGCGCTTCGGTTGTAACGGGTGCTTCGGTTGTAACGGGAGCTTCGGTTGTATCGACAACGTCAATCGTAACGTCACCGGTTTGTACAGATGGGATCTCCGTACCGCAAGCAGCACACGAAAAAACAATGCATATAGCAAGAATTAATGAAATGAACTTTTTCATATTATCTCCGCATGTATGTAAAAAACAAGCAAGGCTAAATCGTCGGCAATCAATTATCATTGTAAAGGAACAGCTCATTGATTGTTACCCAATCAACCGCATTGCCCCATATACCGGTGAATACAAACCTAATGTACTTAACGTCCTCAACAGCATCAAAGGACCATTTATAAAGTCTTCCGCCGTTGTATCTGACCTTTGACGTATCAAGGACCGTTGTATAAGAGCTTCCGTCGGTAGATACCTCTACCTTGAATTTATAAGCGCGGCAAGAGCGCGTGATCATCGCAAAATGGGAAAACGTTATCGGCTCGCGTGTAGTTATATCCAAAACTACGTTTGAGGATTTAAGACCGCCTGCTGCCCAAGAGGTGCCCTTTGCCTTATATACGTATGTACCGTCGAAAAGTCTTGCAGTAGAATTTTCGGAATAATCATTCTTAGCAACGCTATACGCTTTAGCGATTTCGGATGATTTCATAAAATTCTGCTCAAGATAATACGGACGGTCTTCGGATTTTGCAAGATCCTTTTCGAGCTGCAATACCTCATCTGTATCAAGCGAAGGAACGGTATAATCCTCGCAAAGCCGCATATATGATGCCGCGCCCATAAGGGTAAGACCAACACCGAACATATTGGTATCGCTCGCCTTAGCGGCAACGGGAGCCTCGCCTATGGGCTGACAGTAGCCGAGACGTCCGTAAGCATTCACAGCCTTTTCGATAACGCAATTATAAACGCGGTCGACGATAGGCATATACTGCTCAGCATCAAGTATTCCAAGCTCAATGCCGGTGCACAGGCCGAACCAAAATCCACCCGTTCCGGTCATTTCAAGTCCATTAATATGGTTGGAATCGGCAAGGTTTGCGTGCCAGAAGCCTTCATCGTCCATACATTTTACAAGCGCTTCGCTCATTGCCTTGAAATCAGCAAGATACTGCTCATACATTTTTCCTTCGGGCTCCATCAGACGGAGATTGCGGGCAAGAGAAACGTAAACCCACGCATTTCCTCTGCTCCAGAACACCTTTTTGCCGTTAGGGGAAACGTAAGGTGTGGCAGTATCGTTTACATAACGTGCATTCGTCTTATAAACGTAAGAGGAATCTCTGTACCAGAGTCCCTCCGCCTCATCAAAAAGCGTAGCGCGCCACTTCATATAGCTGTTGTAATCAATGGTGGCGTACTTGGAGTTGCCCGTTGCCGTGGCAAGATACTGGTAAGCAGAGGATACCATATATATCTCGTCTATCCAGGAATAATTAAGACTTCCCTTACTTAAGGTGTAATCGGCATTACGAATACTGTCCTCAAGCTTGCGCGAATCGCTTGTAATGGAATCAAGCTCTGTATACACAAGCATAGATGCCGCATTATCAAGCAGAGTGGTCCCGATTCCGAAATTCACGAGATATCCGTAGCTTTCCGCAATTTCAAGGGCAAAGCTGTAGTAATCGATATCTCCAGTAGCCTTAAATGCCTCAAGCATTCCAAGCTGGAAGGTTACCGACTTCCACTCGTTATAATCGGGGTAATCGTTACGGTCTGTTGCGCCCTCCTTGAGGTAAAAGCTGCTGATCTTTTCCATAAGGGCGGCAACGTCACTGCTTGCGGTGGAGCTTTTTACGGCAATATCAATAACGCTTTCAAAGGCCTCGGTAACCTCGCCCACAGGCTCGGTATCCGCATCAGCGTTCGTGATGCTGTCTGTTACAATATCATTAGCGCCACCCGAACAAGCAACAAGCGATAATACGCAAAGTATTGCAAGGCTAAGGGCAATTAATCTTTTCATTTGACCTCGGCTAAATAGTAATATCCTCGTGCTTAAAGCAGCACCTTCCGCTTGCATAGTCACCGACAATATGTCCGTCTCCCTCAAGCAGATATTTATAGGTCACAAGACCGTCAAGACCGACAGGACCTCTTGCGTGAAGCTTTGACGTGCTGATACCGACCTCGGCACCGAATCCGTACCTGAAGCCATCGGCAAATCTTGTGGAGCAATTGCGATACACTCCCGCTGAATCAACAAGTCTGAAGAACAGCTCGGCAACCGAATCGTTTTCGGTCACTATGCAATCCGTATGACTGCTACCGTAGCGATTAATGTGCGCGATCGCCTCCTCTGCGGAATGAACAAGCTTAAGGGCAAGAATGTTATCGGAAAATTCCTTGCCGAGATCGCCCTCGCTTCCCTTTTCGCAACCGTCAAAATTACAGTCTTCACCTACGGCTCGAATGGTAATTGCGGGGAATTCATTCTTGATTTTGTTGTATTCCTCGAAAAATGCATCTGCGGCATTAACGTGCAAAAGAAGAGTTTCCGCGGCATTACAAGCGGCAGGATACTGGGTTTTCGCATCACATACTATTCGCGCCGCCTTTTTAAGATCGGCACACTCATCAACGTATACGTGGCATACACCTGCGGCATGTCCCATTACGGGGATGTTCGTATTGTCCATTATGTATCTGACAAAGGAATTGCTTCCGCGAGGGATAAGCAAATCAACGTACCCCTCACAGGCAAGAAGCTCCGATATCTGTTCCCTGCTTTCAAGAAGCGCAAGACAGCTTTCGGGAAGTCCTGCGTCCTTTACCGCAGTAAGCATAATATCAAAAAGCACGCGGTTGGAGTTTAACGCCTCGCTACCGCCCTTGAGGATAGCACCGTTACCGCTTTTTATGCAAAGAGCCGCGATCTGCACAAGCGCCTCGGGGCGAGACTCAAACACAACTCCGATAACACCTATCGGGCAAGAAACACATTTAAGAATCAATCCCTCGTCAAGCTTGCGGGCAAATTTCACCTTGCCGTTAGGATCCTTAAGCGAAACAAGATCGCGCAGACCGCTTACAAGAGACTGGAGCTTATCCTCCGTAAGGGAAAGTCTTTTTACCAGAGGCGCGGCAAGCCCACTTGCCTTTGCCGCTGTCATATCCGCTTCGTTTGCGGCCAGAATCTCATCCTTACGGATCATAAGAAGCTCTGCGGCACGCAGAAGCGCCGCATTTCTTACGTCCGATGCAGAGGATGCGGCAAAAATTGCCGCATCCTTTACCGCCATTGCGGTTTTCTGTGTATTAGTCATAATATTTACTCGGCGTTGCCCATAAGCTTTTCAAGGGCATCTGCCGCCTTGTCAAGATAATCGTTTTCGAACAGCTCGATAATTCCCTTATCGCAAAGCTTGGTAAGCTTGGGATCAAGCGGGATCTGACCGATCATCTCAAGACCGCTCTTTTCTGCGATCTCCGCGGTGTGGCTTTCGCCGAACACGTCGATGCGCTTGCCGCAATCGGGGCAAATAACACCGCTCATATTCTCAACGATACCTACAACGGGAATATCCATAAGCTTAGCCATATTAACGCTCTTTTCAACGATCATAGAAACAAGCTCCTGGGGGCTTGTAACGATGACAGCGCCGGTTACGGGAAGGCTCTGGAATACGGTGAGCGGAACGTCACCGGTTCCGGGAGGCATATCAACGAACATAAAGTCTACGTCGTTCCATACAACGTCACTCCAGAACTGCTTAACGGCACCGGAGATTACGGAGCCTCTCCACACAACGGGCTTCGTGGGGTCATCAAGCAAAAGGTTTACGGACATCATCTCGATTCCGGTCTTGGAAACGAGGGGGAACATCATTCCGTCAGTACCGGTAACCTCACCGGAAACACCGAAGGACTTGGGGATGGAGGGACCGGTAATATCACCGTCAAGGATAGCCACCTTGTAGCCCTTGCGACGCATGCTGACAGCAAGCAAGGAGGTAACCATAGATTTACCAACACCGCCCTTACCGCTCATAACGGCAATAACGTTCTTCACGTTGCTGAATTGATTCTGCTCAGCAAGAAATTCGTTTTTCTTATCCTTGTTTTCGCCGCACTTATGACCGCAAGTGGAGCAATCATGCGTGCAACCGTTCTTTTCATTTTCTGCCATTTTCAAAAACCTCACATCAAGAATTAAATTTTAAATAAACTGCTTTGTTAAGCGCCGCAACTGCCGCACCGAATAGCGCGGGAACAGCGGAAAGCAGTATTATGTACTTATCGGATGACGAAAACATTATTTCGCCGAATTCGGGGAAAATCACAGCCGCCGCAAGAGCCGCAGCTGCAACAAAAATCGGAACGCACAATCGCAAGTAACGCTTAATGCTCGCTCGGCTGACTGTTGCGGTCGCACTCAAGGCGAGAAAGATGATTAACGAGCAGGTGCAGTAGCCGCGAAAGGCGTATGAAATATCAAAGCCAAGCTCGAATGCAAAAACCCTAACAGCCACAAGCGCACCAAGCCAAAGCAAAGCGGACAGTACACCGAATACGCATTCCTTCTTAAAGAGACGCGAATCAACTTGTCTAAATGAATAAACCGAGGCGGATGCGATCAGCATAACGGAAGGAAGCACGATAGCCATTGCGGAAAATATAGTTCCCGATGGTGAAAGTGCGCCTGCGCTTTCGAAAAGCGTGACCATCAAGGTCAGAAGCATAGCCGTACAAGCCGCCGAGACGTAAAGAAGCACCGACGAAACGTTGGAAACAAAGGCTCTTGCCATTCCTACCGCATTAAGCACAGAGCCCTCTGTGGGTTTGCACAGAATGTCGGAGTTCTTCATCATTGCCTCGTTACCCACGGATCTGTCAATATCATCAAGGCTGATATCGGTGATCTTCTTTGCCGAAAGGTCATATGCCGCACAGCAAAGCGAAACGCTTGAAAGCTTGAACATACCGATATGTCCCGCTTTAGATGCTACTGAGGCAACGGTATAACCCGCAGAGGAAAGGGTTGCCGCAAGTCTTGCCCTGTCCGCAGGTGTTCTGCACATCGCAACAACGGGGCAGTTACCCTTAATATCAAGCACGTCAAGCGGATTCATAACAAGTATGCCACCGCATTTTTCGGCAATATCCCGTGCAAGCTCAACAGATGCGGGAATATAAACTCTTATGCCGAATCGACCGCAATGCTCGGCTATGTGAGCAAGGAAAGGCGTAACGTACTCCTCGCCGCAAATAAGAGCATCGGTATCGGCAAGACGGTCTATGCAATCCACGTTTTTAACGAGTGCACGGCAACGGTTATCGGATGCCATTCTGTTAACTGTGGATGCCACCGCAAATTCCGCAAGCGCACCGCAAGCACCGCACATCCAGAAAAGCACCGTTGCGGCGGAAATAAAGAAATACTCAAGCGGAGCCTTAGGAGCGGCAACAAGCAAAACAATGCTTATGAGAAAAAGCGCAACCGAGGAGATGAATGAAAGCTTTTTCTCGGTCCTTTTGGCATTATCAACGCTTTTGCAGGTGTTTGTACCTCTCAAAGGAAGAGGAGCACCGCCGTTATCCGTAAGCACAAGCGTTTCCCTACCCGTTGCTGTAACAATGGCACGCGCACCTCCACACGTAACCGTGGAGGTTGCAAAGGCGATATTAAGCATTTCGGAGGGGGCTATTGCACCGGGACAAAGCGCGGCAGTTTTATCAGCCATTCTGTAATCATCCGTTCCGTAAGGCTCTCTCACCTTCATAGAGTCGGAATAAATTATTCTGCAATCTGCGCAAACGATATCTCCCTCGGATAACAGAATAACGTCACCCGGAACGATAGAGCGGCTGTCGATAAGCTTCGGTCCTCCGTCGCGAAGAACGCGAGCTCTCGGTATTCCGCACGAATAAACCGCATTAAGCACCGAGCCGCTCCACAGCTTGATTATCGCAAGCACGACCATTGCAACCGTCCAGATTGCGGCGGCAAGTGCGGCACCGCGGATATGTAGAGCTATGCAAGCGACAGCAGATGCGTAAAACATCAAGCCGGCAGGAGAGAAAATCATGGACAAGACCCTATTGCTTTCGTGCTGTGGGTCAGATCCGTATATCTTGTTCTGGCCGAAAAAGCGAAGTCTCTTCCGCGCCTCGCGCGATGTAAGACCCGCCTCGGAAGAGGTGTCAAAATACTTCTCTACCTCTTCCTCGGTCATATCAAAAAATCTTTCGTTCATTGTATCCCACCGTCAAAAGCATTAACGGCATCAACGGAAAGAGCGCCATCACGTACGCAAAGCGAAGCGGCACAAAGCTTGTTGCCCCTTGATGCGATCACAAGGCTCGCAAGCGCGTCCTCCACGTGCGTCTGAATATATCTGCGCATATTTCTTGCGCCGTATTTAACCGAAAATGCCTCACGCGCAATAAGCCTTGCGGCCTCATCGGTATAGGTGAAATCAATTGCTCTTTCCTTAAGCGCGGTTGCAAGCTCCGCAAGCATAAGAGAAGCAATTTTAGCGAAATCATCCTCATCAAGAGAACGGAAGGTAATTACCTCATCAACTCGATTGATAAACTCGGGACGAAGGAAGGCGGAAAGTGCCTTATTTGTTCTTTCGTCGCTTGCTCCGCTACCGCTTGAGGTAAATCCCGGAACAGCCGCAGCTGCCTCGGAGCCCGCATTGGTGGTCATTACGATTATTGTATTTTCAAAGCTTACGGTCTTGCCGTGGGAATCGGTAATTCTGCCGTCGTCAAGAATTTGCAAAAGCACGTTAAGCACGTCCTTATGCGCCTTTTCTATCTCATCAAACAGAACAACGCTATAAGGTCTGCGGCGAATTTTTTCGGTAAGCTGACCTGCCTCGTCATAGCCGACGTAGCCGGGAGGCGAGCCGATAATTCTTGACACGGAATGCTTTTCCATATACTCGGACATATCAAGCCTGATAAGTGTCTCGGGGGAATCGAAAAGATCGGCGGAAAGCTGCTTTACAAGCTCTGTCTTTCCAACGCCGGTAGGTCCTGCAAAGATGAAGGATACCGGCTTTCTCTTATAAGACACGCCCGCGCGGTTACGCTTTACAGCCCTTGCAACCGCACTTACCGCTTTATCCTGCCCAATGATCTTTTCCTTAAGGCGAGCCTCAAGCTTATCTATCTTATCGAACTCGTTTTCGGTAATATTTGCGGCGGGAACACCCGTCCAGATCTCGATAACTCTTGCCAGATCCTCGGCGGTAACCGCAATTCCCTCGCATGCGCGCTCAAGCTCGGCAAGTCTTTCGGTGAGCTTTGCATCCTTGGTTTTCAGCTCCGCGATAGCCGCATATTTCTTTTCCTGCTCCTCCTCGGAGGTATCGGGCATACTCTCGCATTTTTCGCGCTCCGCACCAAGCTTGCGCTGCTCATCACGCAGTCTGCGCAGCTCGTTCAAATCGTCGCTTGAAAGCGAGATGTGAGATGCCGCCTCATCAATAAGGTCGATCGCCTTATCGGGAAGATATCTGTCGGTTATATATCTTTCGGAAAGATTGACGGTGAGACGAAGAACCTCCTCGGGAATCTTTACAAAATGATATTCCTCGTAATAGTGCTTGATACCGCGAAGCATATCCACGGTCTCCGCAAAAGACGGCTCGTTAACGGTAACGGGCTGGAAGCGTCTTTCAAGCGCGGTATCCTTTTCGATAAACTTACGATACTCGTTCAGCGTGGTGGCGCCGATAACGCGTATATCGCCTCGGGAGAGTGCAGGCTTCATAATGTTTGCCGCATTCATGCTTCCCTCGGCGTCTCCGGCACCGACTATATTATGCACCTCGTCAATGACAAGAATAATATTTCCTGCCGCCTTTACCTCGTTGATTAGTCCGAGAACACGGGATTCAAACTGTCCCCTGAACTGCGTTCCCGCAACAAGGGCGGTAAGATCCATAAGCCAGATGTGGGCATCCTTTAGCTGATACGGAACGTCCCCCGCAACAACCTTCTGCGCAAGCGCCTCGGCAATAGCGGTCTTACCTACACCGGGCTCACCGATTAGGCAAGGATTGTTCTTCTGTCGACGGCAAAGAATTTGGATAACGCGCTCAAGCTCTCTCTGTCTGCCGACTATGGTATCAAGCTTGCCTTCCTTTGCGGCCTTATTAAGATCGCGGCAATAAGCGGAAAGGTATTTGAACTTCTCGTCCTTAGGCTTTTTCGCAGTCTGCTGCTTTTCCCGTCCGCTTTGTCCACCCTGATTAAATATGCGGAAGAGATCGACAGCGGGTGCACCACCGTCCTCGGTATCCTCCGAGGGAACGGGCATATTATCCATCAAATTTTCAACGTCGCTTGAAAGTCTTTCAAGATCCTGACCGTTAAGCCCCATATTGGAAAGCATATCGTTAATGGGCTTAATGCCAATCTTGTTGGCGCACGGCAAGCAATAACCCTCGTTTATCGCCTCGCCGTTTTCTATTTTGGAAACAAACACCACAGCAACACGCTTATGGCATTTAGAACACATCATATGCATAGGTAAAAGATCCTTTCGGTCAATCGATATTTCCCGATATCAGGCTGATTATTGAATCAATACCGGAAAAATGGGTAAGCACGAACGATTCCTCGCGAATATCTGCGGGAATAGTTGCGGGGAACAATGCGTGAAGCTTATCAAGTAAGAAAGCGCCGAGCGTCGCAAACACGTACACAAAGGCAACTGCGGTAACTATACCGCAAAGAAAGCCGAGAATTGTATTAAGCTGCTTAAGCACGGGAAGCTTTGCGGCAAGTCCCAAAAGAAGCGACAGGAGACTTAAAACTATAAGCGCCGCAAAGAAAATCAAAACAAATGCAATAACCGATGCAATGGCGTTTACAACCTTATCGGAGATCTTATCGGCAAGCTCACGCACCGTGGCCTCGCTGCCCTCGGTAATGGATTTATATCCCTCCGCAAGCTTTTCGGCATCAACACCGAAGCGCTTGAGAAGCCCCATGAAGTCCTCCTGCTCGTTATTGAAGAGAGAGGCGATATCAAAGGTATCCTCACCGCCGCGCTGGGAGAGAGAGATGACCTGCTCGTTAACGTAATCGGATACGTTCTCCTGTATCCAATTCTCCGCTATATAGCCGGAAAACATGGGGGTAAGCATAACAGCAATAATAACGCTCAAAACAAAGGAGATAAGCTTCATCGCGTTCTTGATAAAGCCGCGCTTTGCGCTTATAACGACGATCATTATTGCAAATACAACAAAGAAAATATCAACAAAAAATCCTATTCCGCTCATTTTACACCTCTATACAATTATTCAGAATAATACAGCCTCAGGACTCGGAAACCGCATTTCCGTTTGCAAATATAAGCTCTGCCCTTCCCGTATATACGCAGTATATAGCATCACCGTCACAAAGAAGACCGAGAGCATTGGGAGCGCGACCGATAAGCTGCTTGTTACCGTCCTCAAGAGATATACAAACAATGGATGAAGACAGAATGAACAGCGCATCATCCGTAATACAACCGTCAAGCACCGAGCTGTCGATAACACCGCTTGCGGCAATCTCTCCACTTTGGGAAACAACTGCAAACGAGCCTGCTCCACCGCCCGACGAGCTAACGACGCAAACGTGCTTTTCACTATCAAAGACACGGTAAGGAGATGCCTCGAACGTCCGGGAATAAATTAAAGCACCATCGGAAGAATAAACGTATATGCACTTATCGGTAAGTGCATATACACCGCCGTTTTCAAAGGCACCGCAACGAATGGGAAACTCACCGCTGTACGTATAAGTATGGACTACAGTGCCGCCTATTATATCCGAAAAATCAAGCTTTGCAACATAATCTCCGCAAACGGCAGTAAAGGAAAGCGTATAAAGCATTCCGCCATCGTTTGTAAGAGCAATATCAACGGCATTGTCGCTTGTCATATTCTTCGTTGCCGTTTTCTTCAGATCCGAATCAAAAACCGCAACACAGGAGCTGTATACACGATCCTTGTAAAGCACTGCAAAGGATCCGTTATCATCGGGGGCAACGGCATATATAGGTCCGTCAACGCTCAACGTTGCAACTTGGGACACGGAATTAAAGACGGAAATATCACTCTCCCCGCATTTCCAAACAAAGAAATACTTGCCGCCGCAGCTTATAAGCGGCTCGGATATATCCGTGCTGACGTCGTATATCTTCTTCCCCGAAAGACGGTAAAGCGAAACGCTATCGGAGCCGGCAACGGCAAGCTTGCCACCAAATACACCGAGCTGTGTGCCATCGGCGCCGTGGAACTCCACGACAGCGGCACGCTCCGTATCACCGGGGTTTGCCTCTCCGAAATTTCTGAGAAGATAACGAAGATTGGAATACGTAAAGTTATCCGCACCAAGAACAAGCACAAAGGCAACAACCGCCGTAAGAAGTATTACAAGCAAAAGCTTTACCGTTCTGTAGCCGGAAGAAACCTTCGCGTAATATTTGTTTTTACTGTGTGAGGAAAAACGCTCCTCAAGCCCGGACAGATCGTCCTCATCGCGGGAAAGAATTACGGGGTCGCGCGGTCTTTTATACGCATCGGAGCGGTCAACCTTACGTGTGTTTTCCATAGAATCCGAGTGCTTGCTATCAGCATTTAAATCCGACATAAAAAACCGCCCCCTTTTAAATCTTTCATCTAATTATTATCCCCCAAAACTGCAATTTTGTCAATAGATATATAATAATAAGATAAATATAATTTACGATATTCATCACTTTATTTGAAAAGACGTATTGACTATTCTGTCCCGTTTAAATATAATAATAACGATTATACGCTTGGAGGCAACTATGGAAGAAAACAGAGAAACCGCTCCCGTTAAAAAACCGTCGTCTATCAGCAGAACGTCATATATTATTTCTCATACCTTTACCGTTTTGCTTGCATCGCTGATGTTTGCAGTTTCGCTTAATATGTTTTTCGTGCCGTGCGAAATCGTTATAGGCGGTGCAACCGGTATTGCAACGGTGCTGAACATTCTATTTAACACCCCTGTCGGTGTAATGATAATTCTTATCAACGTACCGCTCGTTCTCGTAAACTGGTATATATTCGGCTTCAAGTTCGTTATGAAAACGATTATCGGAATTGCAGCCTCCTCCGTCATCACGGACCTGCTTGCTTTTCTGCCTCCGCTTACAGACGATGCTCTCGTTGCCGCGGCAATAGGCGGAGTGTGTATGGGTGCGGGTCTCGGTATTTTCTTCTCGAAGGGCTATACAACGGGAGGCACCGACCTTATATCCTGCCTTCTCAAGCGCAAGTTCCCCAACTTTTCCAACGCAACCTTCATTTTCATCGTTGATATGATAGTTGTAATTGCGTCAAGCATTGTAATGAGAGATTACAAATTCGTATTCTACTCCCTTGTTGCGATTCTTAGCGCCACGGTTACCATCGACCTTGTAATCGGAGGCATAAACAAGGCAATGCTTGCCATTATCATTACCGATAAGGCAGACGAGGTCTCGCAGATGATTTTGAAGGAGCTTGACCGCGGTACTACACTTTTGCACGGCAAGGGCGGCTTTACCCACAAGGACAAGCAGGTAATTATGTGTGTCGTTACAAAGGGCCAAATCTACGAGCTGAAAAAGCGCGTTAACCTTATAAGCCCCGAATCCTTTATGATACTCACGAGCGCCGCAGAGGTGCGCGGCATGGGCTTTGAGACAGAAACTCTTTAATTAAAAATCAAACAAATTTCAACAACAAAGGAGTAAAAAATGAACAGACAGACACATACAGCCCTCGCACAGTCCTACAAGAAGAAATACGAATCGGCAAGATATTCGGTGCTTATCATGGCACTCTTCACTCTTGTAAACTGTGCGTTTATTATCTTCGGTTTTGACACATATTTCCTGTTCTCGGCACCGTTTATCTATTATTCTCTCGTCAACATAAAATTCAATACCGGAAAATTTCCCGCAGAGTTATATGACGAATACGAGCCATTTGAATTTTTGCCCGAGGGCTTCTACATAGCCGGAATCGCTATAGCATTAATTGTAATTGCAGTTTATGTGCTTTGCTGGTTCAAATCAAAGGATTTTCACCACAAATGGCTTATCGCATCGTTGATTCTTTTTTGCATTGACGTAGCGGCGGATCTTGTGCGATTCGGCTTTTATATTGATAACATAATCGACTACATATTTGCCGCTTACGTTATCTACAGCATTGCATCCGGTATTGTTGCTTACACAAAGCTTTCAAAGCTCCCCGAACCCGTTGAAGAGCCCGTGCCCGCAGCCGAGGACGATTTCGGCTTTGCAGAGCGTGATTTCTCCTACAATGACGGCAACACTGAGAATGCCGAGCAGAAGGAAGAAGAAAACAAATAAAATACATCAAAAAAAGCTCCGTGAATTTCACGGAGCTTTTTCAATGTTCAATTGTATATTAGCTAAAGCGACGGCCGAAGCGGGGGTTAACGGGCGCCTGAGGCTGCTCGTTGCGAGGCTGCTGGGGCTGGGTAGCACGTGCGCGGCTCTTATTAAGTAAAGTAGTTACATCATCGAAAACCTCTTCACCAAGAACCTCTTCTGCATTGGTATCGTCGGGCTCAAGCTCTGCGGTCTTCTCCTGAACGGTCTCACGAGAGTAAGGAGAGGTCTTCTTCTCCTCCTTCTTCTTCGCAACGCCGCTCTTAACACCGTCAAAGCCGGTAGCGATGATGGTGATGCGCATCTCGTCCTCAAGGTTAGGATCGAATGCAACACCCCAGATGTTGTTTGCATCGGGATGAGCCGCATCGCGGATCATGGTAGCTGCAATGTCGATATCCTCAAGTCCGATATCGGGGGATGCGGTAATGCTGAAGAGAATTCCGCGTGCACCGTCAATGGAGGTCTCAAGAAGGGGGCTGGAGATAGCGGACTTTGCGGCGATCTCTGCCTTATCCTTACCGGTACCGCTACCGATACCCATGTGTGCGTTACCCGCACCCTTCATAATAGCGGTGATGTCGGCAAAGTCAACGTTAATGAAAGAGGTTTCATTAACGATATCGGAAACGCTCTGAACACCGCGACGAAGAACGTCATCGGCGATCTCAAAAGCATTTACAAGTGTAATTCTGGTATCGCTGACCTGCTTAAGGCGCTCGTTGGGGATAACGATAAGGGAGTCAACGTGCTGACGAAGCTCCTCAACGCCCTCCTCGGCCTGTACCATACGGCGTCTGCCCTCAAACTCGAAGGGCTTGGTTGCGATACCGATGGTAAGAATGTCCATTTCCTTTGCAATACGCGCGATAATGGGCGCAGCACCCGTTCCGGTTCCGCCACCCATACCGGTGGTAACGAATACCATATCAGCACCGGAAAGTGCGTTCTTTATCTCCTCAACGCTCTCCTCTGCGGCTCTGCGTCCGTTTTCGGGGTTAGCGCCGGCGCCGAAGCCCTTGGTGATCTTCTCACCGATTGCGATCTTAGTGGTAGCATTGGACTTTACAAGTGCCATCTGGTCGGTGTTGATAGCAAGGAACTCAACACCCTTGATATTGGTCTCGATCATACGGTTAACAGCGTTGTTTCCGCCACCGCCGACACCGACAACCTTGATATTTACGTTGCTCATTCTGTCATAAGGAGAATTGGACATTTTAACCTCCGATATATTTAACTTTATTTTCAAGCAGTAAGCATAAATCTACATAGTATTATGATAATAGATTGTGAAACATTTTGCAAGGGTTTTATTAAAAAAATTGATAAAAATTATCTAAATTCGATAAAATCAATCATTTACTGTAACAAGCACCTCTTTGGGTGACGTAAGGTCAAGTATGGCATACTCGGCATTTGCGATCCTCGGGTTTTCGAGATACTCCTCAGCCACCGCCAGCTTAAGCTCAAGGTCTGCAGTACCTCCGAGAATAAGCTTATATTTTCCATCAACCTCAAAAAAAGCTTCTCTTGTACTCTCACAATTGATAAGCGTTATTCTGTCAAACAGATTGCATCTTACAGCCGCCTCAAGAATCTTTTGTATGTAGGTCGGCTCTCCGTTAACGAACTGCAGTCTGCTTCCCGCTACCGCAGAGGAAATTTCCGGCAATTCAACCGAAATCCCTTCTCCGATCGCGGAATTTTGCTTCACATCTCCGATGCGAAGATCATAGCCGAACATAACCGTGCTGACACCAACGCTCGTGTAAAATACAGGCACGTCCTCGGTTACCGAAATTATAACCTTATTCGGCATCCTTACCAAAACGGTTGCCTTGCTTATCAGAGTGCATTTTTCAAGGATAGACTGCTCCGCATTCTCCTTATCAACGGAATATAAGAATACTCCCTCATTAATTCCGGATGCACTTAAAATCTCCGATTCATCATAAAGCTCGGTACCGACAATTTCAAATTTATCGGCACGGAAAAGCAGAATGACAAGCAAAACGGCAGTAAGCGCAATAATTAGGAGCGCAACCGCTATTGTCAGAAATCCCTTTAGCCTTCTAACGTCGTACGACAAATCAACTTCCTCCGTCAGGAGCGTTTTTCTTTTATAAGTCTCTGCATTTCGGTATAAATACGCTTATTGCAATCCTCTACCGCAAATGCTTTAATATTTCTCTTAATACGCTCTCTTCTCTCGGGATCATTGGAGAGCACCGCAATCTCGTCCGCAAGTCTTTCGGGTGTAAGCTCATCTTCCCTAATAAGAACCGCTGCATCCTTATCCGCAAGCAGTCTTGCATTCTTTAGCTGCTGGTCGTTTGTTACGTTAGGTGAAGGAATAAGAATTGCGCACTTGCCGAGAAGAGCAAGCTCCGAAAGCGTTATTGCTCCGCTTCTGCAGATAACGATATCAGCTGCCGCCATTCGTGCCGGCATATCGTAGATATAGGAGAGCACCTCAATGTTATTCTCGTCGCAAAGACCCGCCTCGGAATATCTCGTCTTAAAGCTTACGAAATTTCTGTCGCCGGTAGACAGGCAGAAGGCAGTATCTGCAAGTCTTGTGTCTCTTGCGCTGAACATCTCAAGCATTGCATCGTTTATTCTGTTCGCACCAAGGCTTCCGCCATAGCAAAGAACGTAAGCCTTACAATCCTCGGGAACGGAAAAGGCACTTTCGCCATTCGGTACGGAGAAGCCTCCG
>JAFOAB010000316.1 GCA_017382555.1 Clostridia bacterium | reverse complement strand
GCCTGCGGGAACGAAATTGAGAAGCACTATGCCCGCTACAAACAGCACGGCAAGTCCTGCCCATACCCAATCCTGTGCGCCGAAGCGCATAACGGTCATCTTGGTGCGACCCTTGCCTCCTCTGTAGCAACGGCATTCCATCGCGACGGAAAGATCGTCCGCACGCTTAAAGGCGCAAACGAACAGCGGGATAAGTATCGGTATCAGCGCCTTTGCCTTAGCGATAAGTCCGCCGCTTGAGAACGATGCACCACGCGCCTTTTGGGCGTCCATTATTCTGTCCGTATCCTCGATAAGGGACGGAATGAAGCGGAGTGCGGTCGACATCATCATAGCAAACTCGTGCACCTGAACTCCGAACACCTTAAGCGGAGAAAGCACGCTTTCAAGACCGTTTGTGAGCATTATGGGCGTTGTGGTGTAGGTAAGGAACAAGCCCGTACCGATAATAAGCATCACAATACGCGCCGCCATAAACAGCGCAGTATATATTCCCTCAAGATAAATATTGATGAATTTCCAGGAAACGAGCAAATGCTCGCCCTTTGTGAGGAAAACGTTGATAAGGGCCGTGAATACAAGGATGAAGAGGACCGCCTTAATACCACGCAAAAGCGTCATCAGCGGTATTTTTGATGCGCGCACGCACAAAAGAAGTGCTACTGCGGCAAACACAAAGCCCCAAACGTTTTTGGCAACGAAGAGACCGACTATATAAACCGTTGCGAGGAGAAGCTTTACCCTTGGGTCCGCCTTATGAAGTGCGGACGCGGCGGGATAATACTGACCAAGCGTTATATCCTTCAGCATTTTGCGCCCTCCCTTCCGCTATATCCGAGAATGGAGGCAAGCTCCGCGGCAAGCGCATCGGGCGTGCAAACGTCCGCGCTTATCGCGATTCCCTTTTTGCGAAGCTCATCCGCAAGCTTTACGGTATCGGGCACGTCAAGACCGTTTTCCTCAAGCTCCGCACGGCGCGAGAATACCTCTGCGAGTGTTCCCTCAAACGCTTCTCTGCTCTCCTTGAGAACTATGATCTTGTCGCAGTAGTTCGCCATATCCTCCATATTGTGGCTGACAATGACGATGGCGGCACCCGTACGGTCGCGGTAGTTGACAAGGCCACCGAGTATTTCCTTTCTTCCCATGGGGTCAAGACCGGCCGCAGGCTCGTCAAGCACTATTACCTCGGGGCGCATGGCAAGCACGCCCGCAATGGCAACGCGCCTTTTCTGACCGCCCGAAAGGTCAAAGGGAGAACGGGCAAGCATCTCATCGGGTATACCCGTAAACCTTGCCGCCTCGCGCACTCTTTCGTCGATCTCCGCCTCGGAAAGCTTCATATTCTTCGGTCCGAAGGATATATCCTTCTCCACCGTTTCATCAAACAGCTGATACTCCGGATATTGCATTACAAGTCCCACACGGCACATAACCGATGCGAGAGCCTTTTTATCCGCATTTATATCAACACCGTCCAGCAGCACCTCTCCGCTGTTCGGGGAAAGCAAGCCGTTGAACATACGCACAAGCGTGGATTTACCCGAGCCCGTATGTCCGATAATGCCCGTAATGCTTCCCGCCTCAACACTAAGGCTGATGTTTTGCAGTGCCTTTTTTTCAAACGGTGTTCCGGGGCTGTAGCTGTAGCTTACGTTTTTAAGTTCTAATTTTGGCATCTTCAATTCTTTTCTTTGATCTTATTTGCGATGATCTCGGCACATTCGGCAAAATCGAGACACGGAAGCTTAAAATCTCCGCCGAGCTTATTAAGCTCGTAAAGAAGCTCCGTTCCCGCAGGTGCCTCAAGCGCCGCAGTGCGAAGGGCATCAACGTCCGCAAACACCTCTTCGGGCGTACCGCAGGAAAGCACCTTGCCCTCGTTCATTACGTATATTCTGTCCGCGCTTACCGCCTCGTCCATATGGTGAGTGATATTAAGCACGGTAATGCCCTTTTCCTTGTTAAGCTTGTGAAGAATACGCATAACGTCCTGTCGTCCGCCCGGATCAAGCATTGCGGTCGCCTCGTCAAAGATAATGCATTTCGGCATCATCGCAAGCACACCCGCAATGGCTATACGCTGCTTTTGACCGCCCGAGAGCATATGGGGCGCCGTCTTTGCATACTCGCTCATACCTACGAGCGCAAGGGATTCATCAACCCTTTTGCGTATCTCATCGGTGGGAACGCCGAGGTTTTCGGGACCGAAGGCAACGTCCTCCTCTACCACGGTCGCAACAAGCTGATTATCGGGATTCTGGAACACCATACCAACGGTGCGCCTGATTTCAAACAGCTCGTCATCCGTCATATTCTCTTCTTTTACGGTTTTGCCGTTTATAAGTATCTCTCCGCTATCGGGCGCAAGTATCAGGCTGAAGAGCTTCGCGAGTGTGGATTTACCCGAGCCGTTTCTGCCAAGCAGACAAACGTACTCGCCCTTGCGGACGGAAATGCTTACACCGTTTACAGCGGGAAGCGCTGTTGCCTCATCCTCGCCCTCGTAGGTAAAGAAGACGTCACGCGCCTCGATCATCACGGGGCGCTCCTCACCCTTTTTTGCAGGTTCGTATTGCTGTGTCATAATTATCCTTTCAGAAGGTCACGCGCACGCTTCCGCCGCAAGGAAGAAAGCTTCCGTCACGGCAAGGAAGTGCAAGCTCGCCTTCCTCAACTTTATCGGGAGCATAACCGCTTCTCTTGAGCGCAAGCTCCAACGTGTGGCGCATGGTAAGAGGGGAAAGACCCGTGGAATAGGAATTAAGCAGGAAGAAGAGCGGCTTATCCGTTAACACGTCGGTGCAAAGCTCGATAAGCTCCTCAAGATTATCCTCAAGCTTCCAAACCTCGCCGTTTGTTCCCCTACCGTAGGAGGGCGGGTCCATAATTATCGCATCGTAATAGGATT
>JAFOAB010000315.1 GCA_017382555.1 Clostridia bacterium | reverse complement strand
GGGCAAACGGGGAGCTGTGCGAGACGTAGGTATGGCAGGATATCTATGCTTTTTTCACAGTACTCCGAGAGGGGTACTTTTGTTTTATCCTTTTGAAATATGAAAGGAAGAATACTTACTGTGAAAACCAAAAGAACACTCATCCTGTGCGCGGCAATGCTTGCCGTGCTTGCCACCCTGCTCCTCTCTTGCGGAGCGCCGAAAACCACCGACGAGCTTTGGACCGATGCCATCTACACCGAAAACACCGAGCTTGGCGAGGGAGAAACGACCTTGACCGTCGAATTCGTTGCAGGTGAAAAGAAAATCGTATTCACCCTGCACACGAACGAAAAAACCGTAGGCAAAGCTCTTGAAGCACTCGGCATAGTTGAAGGCGAGGAAGGACAGTTCGGGCTTTACATCAAAAAGGCAAACGGAATTACTGCCGATTACGACATTGACCAAAGCTACTGGTCCTTCTACGAAAACGGCGCACTTGCCATGACGAGCGCGCATCTAACGGAGATCAAAGACGGAGTGATATACAAGCTTGAGTACACAAAATAAGCACATACTGCGACGCAAACGTCTGCGCGACCTCATCCTTCTTGCCATGTTGGGTACACTGATGCTCGTATCAAAAAGGCTGATGGAAGTGCTCCCGAACATACACCTTGTCGGTATGCTGACCATACTCTGCACCGTGGTATTCCGCGCAAGGGCGCTTATCCCCATATACGTTTTCGTATTTCTTGACGGGCTTTTCGGCGGATTTTCCACGTGGTGGCTACCGTACCTGTATATATGGACGATACTTTGGGCACTCACTATGCTCGTCCCGAAAAAAATACCGAAGAAGATAGCCGCATTCGTCTATCCCGCGCTTTGCGCATTCCACGGGCTTATCTTCGGCGCGCTGTACGCACCCGCGTGGGCGATCCTCAACCACTTTGATCTCAAGCAAACGCTTGCTTGGATAATTGCCGGTCTACCGTTCGACTTTTTGCATCTTGCGGGCAATCTTGCCGTCGGAATCCTCGTCCTGCCGCTTTCCGAATTGATGAAAAGATTGTTGAAAAATTGAAAAAACGCCTATCGTTGTCATCCTCGAGCGTAAGCGAAGGATCACGATAGGCGTTTTTATTCATTAAAGCAGGTTTGTCAACGCAATTACGTCTCCCGCGCCGGTGATAAGAAGGGTGTCGCCCTCCTTTAATTCGTCCTTAAGGATATCCGCAAGCTCCTCAAATCCGCCTGCGGCATACGCACCGTCGATTTTTGATGCAAGAAGCTCACTTGACATACCGAGGGTATCCGTCTCTCTTGCGCTGTAAATGGGCAACAGATACGTTTTGTCCGCAAGGGAAAGGGATGCCGCAAACTCGTCAAACAGCTCCGCTGTGCGCGAGTAGGTATGCGGCTGGAACACGCAGATAATTCTGCCGCCCTGCGCCATTCTTGCGGCGCGGATGGTTGCCGTTATCTCCGTGGGGTGATGCGCGTAATCCTCAAACACCTTGGCGCCGCGCACCTCCTTTTTGAACTCCATACGGCGCTTTGCGCCCATAAAGGTCAGAAATGCCTTTGCCGCCGCCGCTCTGTCTCCGCCGCAAATATCAAGCGCGGCAAAGGAGGCAAGCGCGTTATACACGTTATGCTCACCCGCTACGGGAAGCACTATCTCGTATTTTTCCCCATCGGGGCAAATAGCGGTAAAGCGAGGCTTTCCGCCCTCCACGGTAATATCGACTGCGCGGTAATCGTTGCCCTCCCCAAGGCCGAAGGTCAGCTTTTCGATGCCCGCAAGTGCGATATTGGTGCTTTCGTCATCTCCGTTTGAAAGCACCCTGCCGCCGTTTGCAAGGGAGAGGCGTGCATAAGAGGCAAACGATGCGCGCACCGCATCAATATCCGCAAAATAATCGCCGTGGTC
>JAFOAB010000314.1 GCA_017382555.1 Clostridia bacterium | reverse complement strand
GTTGAAAGTAAGTGGTTCAAGGCTACCGTTTATGAGTACACAAACGAACAGCGAAAAGAAATTGAAAAATTGCTTGCAGAATAAATTCTCGCCCCGCCTCGCGCGGGGCTTCTTCTTTGCTTTTTGCGTATGAAAAAAGCCTTCTCCTGTGGGAGAAGGTGGCAGCCGAAGGCTGACGGATGAGGAGTCTTTTTTCTTCATTGTAAACACCTCATCCACCTTGTCGCGTGCCACAAGGCCACGCTGTTCGCTTACGCGGTCCCCATTTCCCCACTGGAGAAGGCTATTCAATTTTACCGCTTATTTTGCACGCCTTCGAAAGGAAGCTTTTTGTTTATATTCTTCGGTATCGCCTGTCGAGCGTCATTACCAAAACGGGGATGAGGACAAGCTGAACGATGATGCCGGGGACGGCATTTACAAACGCGCCCGCAATAAACGCGCCGAGGGTAAAGGTGCCGCCGCTAAGTCCCATACATACAAGCATTGCGATACCCCAAACGATCCTGCCCGCAAGCATTGCGGTGATAAGAGAAAGGTATACGAACGGTCTTTTCCTCGGCAGGTGCTTATGCATCAAGGCTGCAACAACTGCGTATGCGGCAAGCTCGAACGCCATACAGACGGCGGTGGGAAAGAGGGGCGGCATACCAAGCATAAGCGAGCGAAGCAGGGGTGAGGTAATGCCTACGGCAATGCCCCATTGCCAGCCGCAGAAGAAGCCGCAAAGAATTACGGGGATATGTAGGGGACAAAGCATTGCGCCGATCTCGGGTATTTGACCCGTTAAAAACGGCATAACGTATGCAAGCGCCAAAAACAGCGCGGCAAGAACGGTTTTGTATAATCTGTTACGGGTGTTCATCGTTATCTCCAAATTGATATTTTGCTATAATTTTAATGCCGCGCACCGGCTTTGTCAAGCGTTTTGTGTTGACAAAGGGGAAAAGATGTGCTACAATACATTTAACAATTAGGTTAAATGTTAAATGAGAGGAAAAAGATGGGCTTTCAGAACACTATGCGCGCGCTTGCAGACCCCATAAGGCGCGAGATACTGAATATGCTGAAAACCGGCAGACGGTCGGCGGGCGAGATCACAGACCACTTTGCCGTTACGGGTGCATCCGTTTCGCGCCATTTGTCGGTCTTAAAGGAGGCGGATCTTGTGCGTGACACAAGGGAGGGGAAGTTCATATACTATGAGCTGAATGCCTCCGTGCTTGAGGAAATAATGCTGTGGATAACAGATTTGAGAGGTGAATGTGATGATCAAGAATAATATTAAGAAGCTGATAATTTCATCCGTTGTAATACTGCTCCCGATTCTTGTGGGTGTTCTTTTATGGGATAAGCTTCCCGAGGAGCTTCCCCTGCACTGGAACGTGTCCGGCGAGGTCGATGATTACGGCAGCAAGGAGTTTGTTGTTTTCGGTATGCCATTTATTATGCTTGCGGGTCATTTTCTTACTGTTTTTGTCACCGCCCTTGACCCCAAAAATAAAAACCAGAACAAAAAGCCGATAGCGCTTACCATGTGGCTTGTTCCGTTCCTTTCCGTTTTTCTTTCCCTCCTTACGTACGGCTTTGCTATTGGCTTTGAATTTAAGGTGGAGATGATCACCTTCGTTATCCTCGGCATTTTTATGACGGTGCTCGGCAATTATATGCCGAAGTTCAAGCAGAATTACACCCTCGGCATCAAGGTGGTTTGGGCGCTTGATAATGAGGAAAACTGGAATGCGACACACCGCCTTGCGGGAAAGCTGTGGACGGTTGGCGGCCTTCTTTTGGTGCTTTGCGCATTCCTGCCCTCGCCGTACAATTTTTGTGCTATGATCGTAATTACTCTTGTGATGACGGTGATACCCGTTGTATATTCCTATCTCTACTATAAAAAACACACGGAAAAAAAGGAGAAATAAAATGGAACAGCTTGCTGAGTTTTTGCCCTTTCTTATACCGCTTGCCATCGTTCAGTTTGCGCTTTTCGGCTATGCGCTTTACCATATACTTACGCACAAAACGTATAAGCGCGGCAACCGCGCACTCTGGCTTATCGTTACCATCGTATGTATGAACTACGTCGGACCGATACTTTATCTCCTGCTTGGAAAAGAGGATGCGTAAATGCTGAAGATAAACGGTCTATATAAGCGCTTTGGGGATAAAGAGGTGCTTTGCGGACTTGATATGCACGTTCCCGCAAACAGCGTTTTCGGCTTTATAGGCAGAAACGGTGCGGGAAAAACCACAACGATGAAGGCCGTCCTTGGGCTTATCAAAACCGATGCGGGCGAGATTTTTGTGGACGGCGAGCGCGTGCGCTACGGTGAAACGCAAACCAACCGCAAGATTGGCTATCTGCCCGACGTGCCGGAGTTTTATTCGTTTATGACAGCGCGTGAATATCTGCGCCTTTGCGCGGATATTACGGGTATGGATAAAAACGAGGTGGCAAGCCGTACGGAAGAGCTTCTCACACTTGTGGGGCTTGATACGGAAAAGCATCGCATCGGCGGTTATTCGCGCGGAATGAAGCAGCGCCTCGGCATCGCGCAGGCTCTCTTTGCGCGTCCAAGGCTGCTTATTTGCGACGAGCCGACCTCTGCGCTCGATCCCGTTGGCAGAAAAGAGATACTTGATATCCTTTCCGCCGCCGCATCGCAGACAACTGTGCTGTTTTCCACGCACATACTATCGGACGTGGAGCGTATATGCACGGATATTGCGTTTCTTGACGGGGGAAAGAATGCCCTTTGCGGTAAGCTTGCCGATATAAAGGCAAAGTACCGAGCAGACGAATACGTAATAGAAACGGAAAATGCGGAAGGCGCGAACGCGCTTCTTGCCGCCTTCCCAACACTCGTAGCGGACGGATGCGCCCTTTCACTTAAGGATGCCGACGGTATGCTTTTTGACGTGCTTCGATTTGTTTCCGAGAGGGGAATACCCGTAATCCGCGTTGAGCGGAGCGAGCCCTCTCTTGAGGCGCTTTTTGTGGAGGCGGTGGAAAAATGAGGGGATTCGTTGCATTCGTTAAAAAGGAATTTACAGAGCAGCTTCGCACGGGCAAGCTGTTTATGCTTGCGGCTGTGTTCGCGCTTTTCGGCATTATGAACCCCGCAGTTGCAAAGCTTACGCCGTGGATGATGGAGCAGTTTGCCGAATCGCTTGCTCAGACGGGCATTTCCATAACCGAATATGAGATAACCGCGTTTGATTCGTGGCTGCAGTTCTTCAAAAATATTCCGATGGCGCTTATAATCTTCGTGCTTGCGGAATGCGGGATATTTACAAAGGAGTACGCCTCAAGGACTCTTGTGCTTTGCCTCACAAAGGGATTGACGCGCCGAAGAGTGATGCTTGCAAAGACCTTTGTGCTTTCCATTCTTTGGTCGGTGCTGTATTTTGCTTGCTTTGGCATTACCTATGCGTACAGCGCGTATTTTTGGGATAACTCGGTTGTGTGCTCGCTTGGCTTTGCCGTGCTCGGCTGGTGGCTTCTCGGTATGCTTTGCGTGGCGCTTGTGCCGTTCTTTTCTGCGCTGTTTGATGCAAACACAGGTGTTGCCGCAGGTGTCGGAGGTGTAATTGTTGCCTCCTACCTTCTCGGCTTGATACCGAGGCTTGCGGAATATACCCCCGCATTTCTTATGAAGAGTGCGCCGCTTATGTACGGTCAGGCTGATAGCGGAGAGTACACTTATGCCGTTATCGTGACGGCGATACTGATCGTTGCCTCCGTTGCGGCGGCATTACCCTTATTTAACAAAAAACAGCTTTGAGGAATTATATGGAGATTCTTTATTCCGATAGCAGCATCGTTGCTTGCGTGAAGCCCGTTGGCGTTGATTCCGAAGGCGGAATGTGTGCGCTGCTGCGTGATGCGCTTGGCGGTGAAATATTTTCCGTGCACAGGCTTGATATGAACGTTGGCGGTGTTATGGTGTATGCACGCACGAGAAAGGCGGCGGCAGAGCTTTCGCGTCTTATAGAGGGCGGCAAAATGGTAAAGGAATATATTGCCGAGGTGAAGGGCGAGGTGCCCGAGACGGGAGACTGGGAGGATCTTCTGTGGAAGGACTCCAAAAGGAATAAGGTGTTCGTCGTTAAGCGTGAGCGCGGCGGAGTTAAAAAAGCAAGGCTTGAATTTAAGCGCCTTACGTGCGGCGAAAGCTCGCAGGTTCTTGTGCGCCTTCATACGGGCAGGAGCCATCAGATACGCGTACAATTCGCAAGCCGCGGCTATCCTTTGCTCGGCGATCACAAGTACGGAGCGCGTGACGAGCGTACAGCACCTATGCTCTTTTCTTGCCGCATTTCCTTGCCGTGGGGTGGCAAAAATACGGTTTTTGAGGCTACTCCCGAGTGGTGTGCCGTAGAAAAAATCCCTCAATAACAAAATATATCCTTTCGGTTGATTTTTTGTTGAAAATATGGTAAAATCAATGGTAACTTATCTGTATGATGGGGGAAGTTGGTTTGAGCACAAAAACTATCTCAAAGGATCTTACAGTAGGCAGTGTGTGGAAGCAGCTTGTGCTTCTCGCCCTGCCTTTTATGGCATCTAATGCCTTGCAGGTGCTTTACAGCACGATAGATATGATAATCGTCGGCGAGTTCGTCGGTACGCCCGGTCTTTCCGCGGTATCGCAAAGCAGCCAGATACTTAATTTCGCAACAATGGTAACGCTCGGCTTTTCAAATGGCGGACAGGTGCTGATAGCGCAGGCTCTCGGCGCGGGTAAGCGTAAGGAAATGAGCGAGATAATAGGCACGCTGTTTACGCTTATTATGATTTTTGCCGTAGTTATGACGGGCGTGTTCCTCGGCTTCAATAACGGCATTATGAGCCTTTTGAATATGCCCGAGGAATCCTATGCTATGGCAGTGCAGTACCTCATTATATGCGGTGCGGGACTTGTGTTTACGGCGGGCTATAATATGGTCAGTGCGGTGCTTCGCGGAATGGGAGATTCCAAGCGCCCGTTTATGTTTATCGGAATCGCCTCCGTTATCAACCTTGTGCTCGACCTGCTTTTCACCGGTCTGCTCGGTATGGGTGTTGCGGGTGCGGCGCTTGCTACGATAATCGGTCAGGCGGCCTCGGTTATCTTCTCCGTTTGCTATCTTATAAAGCATAAGGAGGCGTTCGGCTTTGACTTCCGTCCCGAAAGCTTCAAGCCAAACGGAAAGTACGCAAAAATGATACTCGGCCTCGGTGCGCCGATGGCCATTCAGGCGGGATGCATCAACATCTCGATGCTGTACGTGAACTCTCTTGTAAACGATATAAACGTCGTTGCCTCCGCTACCTTCGGTGTCGGAATGAGGATCGACGATATAGTTAACAAGATATCTCAGGGCATACAGTATGCGGCTATGCCGATAATAAGCCAGAACATAGCGGCAAAGAAGCAAAAGCGTGCCGTAAGCGCCGTTTGGTGTGCTTGGGTCTATTCGGGTGCTTTTACTGTTATTTCGATACTCCTTTACGTGCTTTTCGGCAAGCAGATGTTTATGCTGTTCTCGGACGACGTGCTTGTGCACGAGATGTCCGCAACGTTTATCAGAGCGATCGTGTGGATGTTCCCCGCGCTTGCCGTTATGCGCGGCAGCAGCTCGTTTATTCAGGCTATTGGTAATGCGCGACTCAGTATGATACTTGCCCTCCTTGACGGAGTTATCCTTCGCATCGGCCTCAGCTGGCTTCTCGGCATTAAGCTTGGGCTTGGATTTTACGGCTTTGTCCTCGGCTACGGCGTTGCCGCTTACGGCTGTGCCGTCCCGGGTATGATATACTTCCTTTCCGGAATATGGAAAAAGCGCCGCGTGCTTGCGGAAGATATTTAAGAGGAGATTTGTATGAACGTATCCGAAATTAAAATTGTGGCGGATTCCTCTGCCGATACCTTTGCGTTTGACGGAATTGCCTTTGCTTGCGCTCCCCTTAAGATAAGAACGGACGTTAGTGAGTACGTGGACGACGGTAAGCTGGACGTTGAGAAGATGGTAAACGAGCTTGCCGCGTATAAGGGTAAGTCCGCCTCCTCCTGTCCCGCACCCGCTGATTGGCTGAATTGCTTTGGCGATTCCAAATACGTTTTCTGCATCACCATAACCGCAACCCTTTCGGGAAGCTATAATTCCGCTTGCGTGGCAAAAAAGGAATATGAGGAAAAATATCCCGACCGCCGCGTGTACGTGTTAAATTCCCTTACCGCGGGCGCTGAGATGCGCCTTCTGGTTGAAAAGGTGCGCGAGCTTGCATCCGAGGTTGCGGATTTTGACGAGCTTTGCGCAAAAATGGAGGAGTACGTAAGGAAGACGTCTCTGCTTTTTGTGCTTGAATCCATGAACAATCTTGCAAACAACGGCAGAGTAAGCCATCTTGCGGCAAAGGCGGCGGGTATACTCGGCATTC
>JAFOAB010000313.1 GCA_017382555.1 Clostridia bacterium | reverse complement strand
GTTTCCATCACCGGTAACTCCACCAACCCCACTCGTTTCCAGCACCCCGTTGCAGGCACTTACAAGAAGTGGTGTAACGAGAACGGTGTTAACTACTTCTCCGTTGCTTCCGGCGGTGGTACCGGCCGTACCCTCCACCCCGATAACATGGCAGCTGGCCCCGCTTCCTACGGTATGACCGATACTATGGGTCGTATGCACTCCGATGCGCAGTTCGCAGGTTCTTCCTCCGTTCCCGCACACGTAGAAATGATGGGTCTCATCGGCGCAGGTAACAACCCCATGGTTGGTATGACTGTTGCAGTTGCAGTTGCTATCGAAGAGGCAAGCAAGTAATTAATAATTCAAAAATGAATTGTAAAGAATCCCCCAAGCGATTTAATCGCTTGGGGGATTTTCGTGCTGTGTTAATCAGTCGTTACACACTCTTCTTCTTTTTCGCGGGTAAGCTGCTTAGCATTTGCGGTGGATTTCGTCCTTCTCTTATGCTTATACATTGCATCGTCAGCGCGATTGAACACCTCGATGAATTTCGTATCCTTCTCGGGGTCAAACATCGCAACGCCGCGTGCAACGCTTATGGGAATATTCTCTCCGTTTGCCTCAATATTCTCATTTCCACATTCGTAATCGAATTTCGCGCACAGCTCTTCATATTCCTCAAGGTCACGGTTCTGAAGAATTACGAGGAACTCATCGCCACCGATTCTAAATACGGGGCTACGATTGAAAGTGCTTGAAATAAGCTGACCAACGGCAATTATAAGCTTGTTACCTACATCGTGTCCGTATTTATCATTAGTTTCCTTCAGATAGTTAACGTCGAGTACGATAACGCCAAAGTCAGCAGGGCTGTTTTGAATTTCCTTATCGAAATCGGACATCCAAACCTTATATGACGTAGTATTGCGAAGACCTGTCATCGAATCGCGATAAGCGAGAAGATACTGTAGATTTTCATGCTCGCGCAGATGCATCGTCATATTCTCAAAAGCTGTGCTAAGGAGCTGAATTTCGTACGTATTACTACGTATCGGCTCCATCTCATAGTCACCGTCTGCAAGCTTTTTTGAAGCCTCGGTAAGCTGTTTTAAGGGGCTGACGATCCTTTTTGCCATAATGATTGCCATCAGGATAAAAACAGCGGAAATAATAAGTACACTGCTGAT
The DNA here is from genome assembly GCA_017382555.1 of Clostridia bacterium. Lineage (GTDB taxonomy): Bacteria > Bacillota > Clostridia > Oscillospirales > CAG-272 > RUG12395. The sequence goes on along the minus strand of JAFOAB010000313.1, from coordinate 10,101 downwards.
AATGTGTTTCATGATCTCGCCGCGAATTTGGCGGATATCGTCATAGCTCGCAGAAATGACAAGCTCCATGCCGTTTAAAAGCATTGAGGAAACCTGCATATAATCATCAGCACAAAAGACAGCGGGTACAGATTCATTATGTATCGGCATTCCGTCCAGCTTCAAATGCGCGAAGCCGTTTTCGTAAATTTCGATCTCGTGCACACGCTCAATAAGTACATTATAATCAAAGTCCATACCGACTACGCCGACAAACTGATTTTCGCAATATAGCGGAACAACGTAGGAAATCATCAAATACTCGTTGTTTTGATTATAATACGGCTTCATCCATATAGGGGAACCCGCCTCATAGGGCTGCCAATACCAGCCGACATGCTCGGTATCCGCCCTATCGTAAAGCGCAAGATCTGTAATTTCAAAATGCGTGAATTCTTCAGAACCCTTGCTTTTGCTAACAAAGAATCCGGTTTTTGAATCCGCAATGTCGATGGAAAAACGCAGGTAATATGCAACCGTTGCAGTAGTATGACTTGCAACGTCTGCAAACAATCCGTCTGCCGCATCGATAATTTCCTTTTGCTTATCGGGAGACTTGACGTCCTCGAAGCTATCAATATAATCCAGCACGTAAGAGCTGATGATATTAACCGATTTTTCCATATCGGCAAATATAGCATTCAGCTGCGCAGACTCGTTTTCCGCGGTTACGTCGACAAAGCCTTTTGTTTCGCGCTGAACGTAGGTATCCACCTCATAAATACTGATACCGCCTATAAATATCGTAACAGCAAGGATGGAAGCAATTAACGTTATTAGGAATTTGAACTTAATGGAATTTGTTTTCATAATATGACTAGCCCTTTAAAAATCGATCATCTGCCTCGAATTTTAATATATTATAATCTATAACCCGTTACAAAAGTGTTACAATAAAATAGCGGCAGAGCCATTCTGCCGCTATTTTTTCCATATTCAATTAAGGGGGCTGATCAAATCACCCACAAATACGCCGTAAAGAAGCACAGTAAGACCTATGCCCACAACGCCCGCAAACTGAACGGCGAAGCTAAGCTTGCTTCTTCCCTGCTTGCGAAGCGATACGGAATATCCAAGTCCGAGACCGCAGAAAAGTGCCGCAGATGCGATTATAACGGAAACGATCCAACCGAGTATCCCTAGTATTCCATCGTGCTTTGGTGTGGAGATCATACCGAGGAATAGATAGAAGGGCGAAAGGCAAGCATAAACGACTGTGAGTATAATATTAGTTGCACATCCGACCTTATCGAGCGTTGAATAAACAACACCCTCTGCCTTTTTGGTACGAGCGGCAATAAAAATGCCGAGAACGATTGCGGCAACAGCCTCTAAAGCAGTGTAAAGAAACATATCCATACCTCCACGCTTAATAGGTACAATATAAATTACCGCGCGTTACAAAAGTGTTACAAACAAGCCGCAAAATCTACCGCCTTATTGATTATATCTTGAATTGAAGCATAGCACAGGTATCCTCTGCCCAGCTGTATTGCGACATATACTCCCCAAGAAAGGCGGGCTTACCCGTTTCCAGAAAGCTAATGTAATCACACTTAACAAGGTTAGTGTCAACTCTGTAATATGGCGTATCGTGCTTTAATACCTCTTCCGCTTCAATTGTCTTCAGCGTGTTTTTAAGATCGAGAACAAGCTGGCGCAGATATGCGGAGTTTTTGGAATCGTCCGTATCATCGGGAAAAAGAATTGCGCAAATTTGCTTTGCAGTCATACTCGCACCGTTGCGATCCACCAAAACCGCGAGAAGCTCCTTCGCCTTCTTACGCTTAAAGGTGAGTATCTCGCCGTTATGAAGCACCTCAAAATTACCGAAGCACTTGATTGTAAGAAGCTTTTCCGCTGTCCTTACTCCCTTAATGTGGTCTATCTCCTTCTGCACAGCCTCGGCGGTTATCGGCTTCATCAGATAACCCGATGCGTGAAGCTGAAATGCGGAAACGGCGTATTCATCATAACCTGTGCAAAATATAATTTTACATCTCGGGTGAAGCTCCATCAGCTTTTCCGCAAGACCAAGCCCGCCGATACCACGCATATTGATATCAAGAAAGGCAATATCCACACCATTTTCGGAAGCATAAGACAAAGCCGCAGAGCAGGATGAAAAAGCCTCCACAGCTTCTATATCCGCAGATGCACTTACAGCCTCGCAAAGCGTTTCAAGCATATAAATTTCATCATCAACAGCTATTGCCTTCAATTTATCACTTCCTTCGGAATCATAATAACTGCTCGTGTGCCTGCGCCGGGGGTGCTGTCGAGTATAAGCTCGCCGTTTACCATCGCGGCAAGTCTGCCGCGTATATTGCGAAGACCAACGTGCTTTTTATCTTCGATCGGAGCCGAGGTATCAAAGCCTACTCCGTTATCCTTTACCTCCACGCAATAATGCGAGGGTGTTTCATATGAATGAATAATTACAGTGCCACCGGACTCTAATCGCATAAGTCCGTGCTTTATGGCATTTTCCACAAGCGGTTGAACGGAAAGCGCAGGAAGAAGAAAATCCGTTGTCTCCATATCGTATTCGATATTCATATCGGGGAAACGAACCTTTTCTATATTAACGTAATGCTCAACGTGTTTAAGCTCCTCCGAAAAACGAATGGGAGTTACGCTGTCAAGCTCGCTGAAATTACCGCGCAAATAAAGGCTGAAATTACGCACAAGATTGAATGCCTCGTTTGGATCCTTAAGGCACATACGCTCAATGGTTCCAAGCGTGTTGTAAATAAAGTGCGGCTGAATTTGAGAGAGCATAATAGCAACTCGGCTCTCCTTCAGCTCCGCTTCCAGACGGCTTTTATGTAATTCGAGCTCCTTTGCCTTATCTGCCGCCTTAATGCGGTCGGGGATAAGTCGCAACACAACAAAAAGAGCAGCCAAAAACAACACGAAGAATGCGTACTTGGATAAAACGCCACCCTTCCAAGCACCAAGCGCTGTTGCAATTACATCCGCTTCAAAGGCAACAAGAAGAAGCGACAGTCCGATATTAATCCAGCGCTCCTTATTGGATGATGCGGTAAACTCCGATATAAGACAAGCAAGCAGCAATACGTTTGCCACACTTTGCGTAATTACCCACACAAACCATGTGTCATAGAAGGAAACAACGGTAAGCACAGGGAGCAATAAGAAAACGCCGATGCTTACACCCAAAGAAGTGCTCACAACTAAGGCAAGCTTTTTGGTTTTAGTAAGAAAATAAGTAATAATCAAGGAGACGAAAAGCATATAAAACATCATGGAAAAGCCGAGAAACGATGTATTAACAACGATAGACTCGCTCCAAAATGAAACGCCGACCGTGCTGTATGAGAAATACAAACCGGCGGAAAGCACAGCAATACCGATCATCCAAATGATACGGTTGTTCTGTATGTGAAGCAATGTCGAGAACAAACCGAAGCCCAATAAAACGAATGAAATAATCACAAAAAACAGGCCGGTATATAGCTGTAGCTTACTGCTGTTCATTATACTTCTTTCAAAGTTAAGATCGCCCCAAATGGCAATTCTTGAAAGCATTTCGTCAATTGCTGTTTCATTTCCGAACAGATGCGGATTGTGGACAAGCAGTTCAATTTGCCCTGCCCCATCCGAGTAAACAGGTTGCGCCTCCCAACGCGCACAGCACGCAGATTCACCAAGCAGGTCATTCTCAACGTCAAAAGGCATTTCCGTGTTATTTCCATAAAAAGTTACGCTTATATGATCAAGATAAAATGCAATCGGAGTGGCGTCATTATAAACACCAACGTACTCACCATCGGGCGCGAACATTTGGAAATTACCGCGCAGGGTTACGTCACCCTTATTGGATGGGATATGCTCCCCATCAACAATTTTATGCCACTCACCGTCAGCAATACGGTATTCGCCCTCAAAGCGCACCTGCGCCATCATGGCATTACCCGCCTGATATCCGTAGGCACTGTTGAACAGAAGAAGAAGTAACGCAAGCGCAATCAATACGAGAACACCGGCAATATGAAAATATGTATTTTTAAACAAATTGGATATTCGGATTCGCATTATTCCCTCCGGGGAAATTTTACTTTTCACAATTATATCATAATAAGCCATCTATTTCAATATTTGCTTATTGAATTATAAAAGAATTGACATTTTTATTCCTTATATGATAAAATTATATAAAGATTCATTGATGTTTCTGATGGGAGCAACAATATGAAGATTCTTAAAAAGAACCCGAATGAAGACTTTGTAATACTTAACTTAACCGATACACAGCTTACAAATGCCGAATGGGACGAGGGCTGCGAAAAAAGAAAGATACTCGAATACACCGTAAGCAAGCTGATAAATGAAATTGATCCCGATCTCATTACCCTTACAGGCGACCTCGCTTGGGCGGGTCACGATGTTGCCTACGATAGCCTAGCCGAGCTTCTTGACAGCTACAATATTCCGTGGGCACCCGTTTGGGGAAACCACGATAACCAAGGCGGCGCGGAAAAGATTGACGAGCTTGCCGACAGATATTTGAAGCACCCGCTTTGCATTTACGAAAAGGGTGATCCAAAGCTCGGTAACGGCAATTACGTTATCGCAATTGAGGAGAACGGGAAAATCGTAGAAGGCATCATAATGATTGATTCCCACGACAGAATGCCATATACCGCAGAGGACGGCACGACGTCAAACAAATGGGCAAAACTTTTGCCCGAGCAGCTTGTTTGGTACAAGGAGCAAATCGAAGCACTCAAAAAGCTCGGATGCAATGAAACGACCGTTATGATGCACATACCAATCTACGCTTACCGCAATGCTTGGGCAGCCGCCGCAAACCCGAATATCGATCCCAAGTCTGTAACTCCCGATACTTGCACAGATCCAAATAATTGGAACGAGGGCTACAAGGATTCCTACGGCGTCAAATACGAGGGTGTGGGAAGCTATCCCACCGAGGACGGAGTGCTCGACGTTATACGCGAGATGAATTCCACTAAATACATAATAAGCGGACACGAGCACGTAAACAATTATATGATAAATTACAAGGGCGTTAAGCTTATATACAGCTTGAAAACAGGCGCGGGTTGCTATTGGAATCCCATCCTGAACGGCGGAACGGTAATACGCATAAGCTCTGACGGTGTAAGTGATATCCATCACCATTACGTCGACGTTACTTCCCTTTTAAGTTAAAAAACACAATTAAAATAAACGGAGGATTCAAAATGTACGGATCAACACTTTGCCTTGGACTTATCGGCGGCACCAACGTTAGCGGCAACGATCAGATCAAAATTATTTCCGCAGCTGGATTTGACGGATTCTTTTCCGCTTGGACGCCTAATATATTCGGATACAGAGACGTTGCAAATGAGCTTGGAATGATCTACCAATCGATCCACGCACCATTTTCCCGCACCGATAAAATTTGGCACGGCGGAGATGAAGCAAACGCAGTAAGAGACGAGCTTGTGCAGTGCGTTGAGGACTGCGCAAGGCTTGAGGTACCGATACTTGTTGTGCATCCCTATTCCGGTGTCCCGAAGTGCGAAATTCCCCCGCAAAGCGGAATTGATAATTTCGGAATAGTTGTTAAAAGAGCCGAGGAGCTTGGTGTGCAGATCGCTGTTGAAAACGTAAGTCAGCCCGATTATCTTGATGCGCTGATGAAAGCGTTTGAAAGCAGTAAGAACGTGGGCTTCTGCTTTGATACGGGTCATGAGATGTGCTATTCCGTAGGCAAGGATCAGCTCGCACCTTACGGCGACAGATTGATAGCAACCCACATAAACGATAACCTCGGAAAAACCAAGAAGGGCACGCCCGTTACCTGGCACGATGACCTCCATCTTCTTCCCTACGACGGTATAATAAACTGGCAGAGCGTTGCAGACAGGATGAACGCGTGCGGATATAACGGCATTCTTTCCTTTGAGCTTAACAAAAACAACAGACCCAACCGATTCGATAACGAGAAATACGTTAAGATGAGCTTTGAAGAATACATTGCCGAGGCATATGCGAGAGCCTGCAGATTTGCGTATATGAAAAACGGAATATAAAAGGATAACCGGATATGACTGAGTCATATCCGGTTATTTGTTATTTTTTCGGTATGTAAATTGTAAACGCGCCTTCGATCTCCGTCATATTACCCTTAAGCGCAGGCGCTCCGACCTTTGCAAGGTTGAATGCACGGTGGGTGTAGCTACCCCACCAATCCTCGGTAACAAACACCACACTCTCCGTAGTAATACCCGGGCGAGATGCCTGAACTCCGCTTGTTTTCCAAGCCTCGGGGCGATATCTCCAACCGTCGGCAAGCACGATAACACTGCCAACGGGAATATCCTCTTTGGTGTACATGGGAGATGCGTAGAACTGATTGCTGTTTGACGCTGTCTTTATGATCTTATGGTGGTTAGAGGCACTTGTAGCATTCCAATATCCGAGAGGGGTCCACTTAATTTCAAGCACGTCATAATCATCGGGGTTAAAGCCGGGTGCATTAACGTAAACGGAGTTTGTTACACTGTCGGGGGATGCTATTGCATTCATCGCAGATTCGATGGCAATAAGTTTCTTATTTTCATCGACACCCTCCGGCGCAAAACCTACGTTTTCAACAGAAAGACCGGTAAGCTTGGAGATAAACGTAAGTCCGGCAATATATCGACCGAAATCGTAGGAGAGATGATATCCGTCACGAGTTATGTGGTCGCCTATATAGGAGGTACGTGCATTCTGAATTGCAGTACCGTTAGGTACTATATACACGAAATTGTCATTTGTTTTAATCTTGCTTGCTACGGCATTCAAAATTGCGTTATACATCTTCATCTGATCACTTCCGTACTTGGGGAAATCGCTATGAGTCGTGTTCTGCTGATATGCCCACGTCATATTCCACACAAGCTTAGCGTTAGGTGCAAGCTTTTGCACGTACTTGATCATATAAGCAACCGAAGAATAGGTGCTTTCGATTCCGCTGGAGCCACTTGCCTGCTGCAGAGAGATAAAATCCCAATCCTGCGATTTTATCGCATCGCTCATCTTATATTCCTTAACGGTAGACCAAGTGCCCGAGGTATTGGTTCGGTATTCGTATGCCGCCTTATCGGCAGCGGCATTTGACGCATGTGTAGCAAGCGAGCATCCGCCGATATAAAGATTGCCGAGCGAAACTTTCTCTACCCCGAGATCCTTCGCAATCTGATAAACGTATTGCATCGTATCGTCAGAAAAACTGTTTCCAATGGTAAGTATTCTAAGCACTCCGTCTGCCTCCCAATCTGCTTTAGGTGTTTCTTCAATGATATTTTCTGTTGTTGCAGCTTCGGTTACAACCTCCGTTGTTATTGCATCGGTCGCATCAGTGGTGGGCATATCGGTTATTGAAGCGGTATCAGCCCAGGTGAGATCGCCGTTATCTGATGAACACGAAAACAATGCAAGGGTTAACATTAAAATGGAAATGATAAGGAATATTTTGATCCGCATAAACGTACCCTTCCGTATAAATTCTATTCATTTATTATAAAGTAAGAGTCATTGAATGTCAATCAAATAAATAACAACGTTGAGTGAAATTATTTCCAATTTCCGTTATTTAAACATAATATGCGCACAAATATAGACCCCGTTAAACAACCATTACTGTTTTTTAAACATTTACTCATCTCATTATACAGCTAAATAAACCGATAGTGAAATTTTTATTGACTATTGAAATTACATCCATTATACTAACTCCGTCAGCAACACTGATGTTTTTCGCAAGAGCTTAACTGTTGGATGTTGCGACGAACATTTTATTTTGGAGGTAAAATCATGAAAGGTTTTGCTATGATTGCCCCCAACCAGGTAGGTTGGATCGAAAAAGAAAGACCCGCTTGCGGCCCCCTGGACGCAATTGTTCGCCCCCTTGCAGTAGCTCCCTGCACTTCTGACATTCACACCGTTTACGAGGGTGCGCTTGGCGAGCGCTACAACATGATCCTCGGCCATGAGGGTGTTGGCGAGGTCGTTGAGGTTGGTTCTCTCGTTAAGGATTTCAAGCCCGGCGACAAGGTGCTTGTTCCCGCTATTACACCCGACTGGGGTGCTGTTGAATCCCAGGCAGGCTTCTCCGTTCACTCCGGCGGTATGCTTTCAGGCTGGAAGTTCTCCAACTTCAAGGACGGCGTGTTCGGATAGTTCTTCCACGTAAATGAGGCAGATGCTAACCTCGCTCTTCTTCCCGAGGGTATGGACCTTGCATCCGCTGTTATGCTTGCTGATATGATCCCCACTGGCTTCCACGGTGCAGAGCTTGCCGACATTCAGTACGGCGATAAGGTATGTGTTATCGGTATCGGCCCTGTAGGCCTTATGTCCGTTGCTGCAGCTGCGCTTCGCGGTGCATCCGACCTTTATGCTGTTGGATCCCGTAAGATCTGCGCTGACGTTGCACGTGAGTACGGCGCTACCGAGATCATCGACTATCACAACGGCGATATTGCCGAGCAGGTTCTTGAGCTTACTAATGGCAAGGGCGTTGACAAGGTTATCATCGCAGGCGGTACCTCCGAGGAGACCTTTGTTGAGGCAGTTAAGATGGTTAAGGCAGGCGGTCGCATCGGTAACGTAAACTACCTCGGCAGCGGTGACGTTATCATCCCCCGCGTTGAATGGGGATGCGGTATGGGTCACAAAACCATCGCAGGCGGTCTTATGTACGGCGGACGTCTCCGTATGGAGAAGCTCGCTTCCCTCATCACCACCGGACGTCTTGACCCCTCCAAGCTTATTACCCACAAGTTCAACGGCTTTGAGCACATCGAAGAAGCACTTATGCTTATGAAGGACAAGCCCCGCGATCTCATCAAGCCCGTCGTAATTATATAAAATTCGATAAATATATTGATTATTTCGATAAAACGTGGTATACTGATATGGTAGCTAAGGGCATATCAGCCTGACCATTGTTTTACTGATTATTTTAACGGTCGTTACCATCAGGTCACGACCGTTATTTTTTTGGAGTTTTTATGAAATACGACGTAATTATTATCGGCGCAGGTCCCGGTGGAATTTTTGCAGCTTACGAGCTTTCAAAGCTCAATAAAAAGCTTAAGATTGCCGTTTTTGAAGCGGGAAACCCTTTAAATAAAAGAAAGTGCCCGATCGACGGCACAAAGATCAAGAGCTGTATACACTGCAAGACCTGCTCTATTATGAGCGGCTTTGGCGGTGCAGGAGCTTTTTCCGATGGTAAATATAATATAACCAATGACTTTGGTGGCACTCTCCACGAATATATCGGTAAGGGCGAAGCGACCAAGCTTATGGAATACGTAGACGATATCAATATGGCATACGGCGGTGAGGGTACAAAAATGTACTCAACCGCAGGTACTAAATTTAAGAAGATATGTATGCAAAACGGTCTTCATCTTCTTGATGCTTCCGTACGTCACCTCGGCACCGACATTAACTACGTAGTTCTCGAAAATATATATGCGCATCTTAAGGACAAAATTGATTTTTACTTTAATTGCCCCGTCGATACGATTGGCGAAGCAGACGGCAAATATTACGTAACAGCCTCCGGCGATACCTATGAATGCGATAAATGCATTGTTTCTGTCGGAAGAAGCGGAAGTAAATGGATGGAGGAGACTTGTAAGAGGCTGCGGATCCCCACACACTCCAACCGTGTTGACATCGGTGTGCGCGTGGAATTACCGGCTGAGATCTTCTCCCATCTCACGGATGAGCTGTACGAAAGCAAGATAGTCTACCGCACGCAGAAATATGCAGACAAGGTACGTACCTTCTGCATGAACCCAAAGGGCGCTGTGGTAAGCGAAAACACCAACGGAATCGTAACCGTAAACGGACATAGCTATGAGGATCCCGAAAAGCAAACGGGTAACACAAACTTTGCCCTTCTGGTCGCTAAGCACTTTTCCGAGCCATTCCACGATTCAAACGGATACGGCGAATCGATTGCGAAGCTCAGCAATATGCTTGGTGGCGGTGTTATGGTACAGCGCTTTGGCGACCTTATTCAGGGCC
>JAFOAB010000312.1 GCA_017382555.1 Clostridia bacterium | reverse complement strand
AGCTTGAGGCGGAAGAGATCCTCGTTCCAGGTTTCAAGAGCCTCGGGCATAACGGTATGGTTGGTGTAGGAGCAAACGTTAATTACGGTGTTCCAGGATTTATCCCAATCCCAACCGTGCTCGTCCATAAGGATGCGCATAAGCTCGGGAATGCAAAGCGCGGGATGGGTATCATTGATGTGGATAGCCACCTTGTCCGCAAGGTTATCAAGTCTGCCGTATACGGACATATGGTCGCGCAGAATGCTCTGAAGCGAAGCGGAAACAAGGAAGTACTGCTGGGAAAGACGGAGAAGCTTACCCTCGGTATGGTTGTCGGAGGGGTAAAGCACCTTGGAGATTATCTCTGCATTCGTGCTTTCCTCAAGCGCCTTGGTGTACTGACCCTGTGTGAAGAGACCCATATTGAAGTTACGGATATCTCTTGCTCTCCAAAGGCGGAGACGGGCAACACCCTTGTCGCTTGCGCCGGATACCATCATATCGTAGGGAACAGCCTCAACCTCCTCGTAATCGTGGTGGATGATCTCAAGCTTGCCGTTGTCCCACTTTTCCTTGATATGACCGCCGAAACGGATGTGGAAGGTGGTATCGGAACGGGGAACGAGCCATACCTCACCGCCCGGGAGCCAAACGTCGGGAAGCTCTACCTGCATTCCGTCAATGATCTTCTGCTTGAAAAGACCGTATTCGTAGCAAATGGAAAATCCGGTGGAGGGATAGTCGAGGGAAGCAAGCGAGTCCATAAAGCAAGCGGCAAGTCTTCCAAGTCCGCCGTTACCGAGGCCTGCATCGGGCTCTTCCTCATAAAGATCGTCAAGGTCTGCACCGAAGGATGCAAGCGCCTTTTTGTATTCATCGGCAAGGCCGAGATTATGGATGTTGGTCTTGAGCGAACGTCCCATCAGAAATTCCATACACATATAGTAAACGCGCTTCTTCTGCTTTGCGTTTACCTCAGCCTTAAAATCTCTGCGCTTTTCGGTAAGGATATCCTTGATGGTGAGTGCCGTTGCCTTGTAAAGCTGCTCTCTGTTCGCTTCAGAGGGAGAGGTTCCGAAGTAACGGGAAAGCTTGGAGGCAATATTCTTCTTGATGTCGGTTGCTTTGATATCGTGTGCCATTTGTTTTTTGGCTCAAATGAGCTTCCTTTCGGTAATGATTATCTGATCTCGTACATACGCATATATTCCTCTGCGGATCTGCCCCAGGAGAAATCGGTGCGCATAACCTTGGATACGAATTTTTTGAATTTTTCCTTATCCTCGTAAAGAGCCTTTGCCGCAAGGGAGCGCTCAAGCAGCTCGTCAGAGGAATAATTTGCGAAGGTAAAGCCGTTTCCGTGCAGCTTGCCCTTATCCTCGTAATAACCGTGGATGGAGTCGGCAAGTCCGCCCGTTTCTCTCGTTATCGGTACGGTGCCGTAGCGCGATGCAATCATCTGCGAAAGACCGCACGGCTCGCTCTTCGAGGGCATAATGAAGAAATCTGCGGCTGCATAAAGCTTGCGGGATACGTCTCTGTCAAACATAATGAGCGAGCGTACCTTGTCGGGATATCTTTCTTCAAGCTTCCTAAAGAACTCCTCATAAGTGCCGTCACCTGTGCCGAGAAGGATGAACTGAACGTCCTCGCAAAGCAGGCGGTCGATCATTCCGCAAACAAGATCAAGTCCCTTATGGGTTGCAAGTCTTGTAATCATTGCGTAAAGCGGCTTATCTGCATCAACGGGCAAATTCATCAGACCCTGAAATTCTACCTTATTTTGTGCCTTCTTGTCAATAGAACGGTAGGTAAAATTTTCCCAAAGCGCGGTATCGGTTTTAGGATTATAGGAAATATAATCGATACCGTTGAGAATTCCGCGCAGCTTGTAGCTGTTTGCGGAAATAATGCTCTCAAGCCCATGCGCATATTCGGGGCTTTGGATTTCGGATGCGTATCTCGGGCTTACGGTCGTAAGAATGTCGCAAAGCTGGATTGCGCCCTTCATAAGGTTGATACAGCCGTCGTTTTCCACAAAGCTGCGGTCTCCCTCGTGAAGATTGAAAATATCACCGAGTATCTCAAAGCCGTATACGCCCTGATACTCTATATTATGAATGGTGAATACGGATTTTATGCCCGAATATTCCGGAACCTGTGCATATTTGCGCTTTGCATAGATAACGGTAAGTGCGGATTGCCAATCGTTTGCGTGCATATAGTCGGGGTAGAAGTTAAGCACGCGCATCATCTCCAGCACCGCAGTACAGAAGAACGCATATCTCTCACCGTCGTCGAAATGGCCGTAAAGACCGTTTCTCTTGAAGTAGTATTCGTTATCTATAAAATACCAGGTTACGCCGTCCTTATAAAGGCTCTTGATGCCGCAATAAAGTCTGCGCCAAGCAAGGGAAACGGTGAACTCCGCCTCCGTGCGCATCATTGCGCGGTATTCGTCCTTTACCATTGCGTAAAGGGGGAGAACAACGCGTACGTCAACGTCATCTCCGCCAAGTGCGGCTATTTCATTCGGAAGGGAGCCAAGTACGTCCCCCAGTCCGCCCGTTGCGGCAAAGGGAGCGGCCTCGGAGCCCACGAAAAGTATTTGCTTCATCAGATTTTTGCTCCTTTTTCAATGTAGAAGGGCCTTGTCTCGTGTCCGGAAAGGTCGCATCCGTCGCCAATCATAACGTTCTTGTCCGTTATAACGCAATTAAGCTCGACGTCCTTGCCTACGTACGTATCCTGCATAAGAATGGAGTTGCGTACCACAGAGCCCTTGCTTACGTGCACACCGCGGAAAATAATGGAGTT
>JAFOAB010000311.1 GCA_017382555.1 Clostridia bacterium | reverse complement strand
TACGCTCGGTAAGACGCACGTTTTGAGGCATATTCTTATCGCCCATTGCTGCGGCAACCGCACGCGCGCATTTGATAAGTCCCTCACGGGAGATATCGGAGGTGGAGCCGTACACAGTTCTGGTGCCGAGGAAGGCACGGATGCCGACACCGGAAACGGTCCTATCGCCTATCGCGTCTATCTGACGGTCAAGCAGACGGATGCTTCCGTTGCGCGTAAGCTCGCAGTATACCTCGGCAAAATCCGCACCGGTGGATACGGCAATACCGAGAATTTCTTCAAGAAGTCTTTTTTCAAGCATTTTGTTTTGTCCTTTCTGAAGCTTTTATCCTTTATATTGTAACAGATTAAAAACGAAAATGGAATATTTTTTACAATTTATTTTGTCTGAAACCAGCCTTTGTACAGTTTTTCGTCGATTTCGCCCTCGGTTTCAAGCAGTACGTCCACGCCGTCCGCTCTTGCGTAGATCATTTCAAGCACCTGCTTCATTCTTACGGCATCGCAAAGCATTGCGGGCGCATCACCCACAAAACCGTCAACGATACAGCCGTGATGGCGGAAGGCCGCCTCGTAGCGAGGGTAGCGGTGATGCACGTTGTTTATATGGTAGCGCAGTTTTCTCTCTTCTATGCGCCCGTCCGCGTGCTTTACGGTAACGTCCGCAGGCTCAGCGCTTATGCGGTTCGGCAGTCCTAGCATTTCCTCGGCACAGTGGAGAAAGGTATTCCTATCGTGCCCCACGCCGACAAGCAGAATATAGCCAAAGGAATCGTATATCCTTCCGTAACAGCCCTTGGGGTCTGTTGAGGTATGCACGTCATTATCACATTCTATAAACTCATCGGTAATAAAATCGTTTCCGAACACCGCCATAGAATGTGTGGGGTGCAAAGTGCGGCGCGAATCGGGATGCGCAAGCGCGAGATTCGAAAGCGTGCCGACACAGCTTTTGCTGTTTAATACGTCAAGCGTAGGGTGCTTATTTTCTATAAGATTTATCCAAGTGTGTGTCGGGAATGTAAGCGTACCGCCCTCGGAAACGAAATACTCGATAAGCGCATCAAGAAGTCCCTCTCCCCTGCCCTCGACATCACCAACGGCACGCAGGGAGGAATGTATATGCACCACGCTCCGCCTCGGCGCCTTCATTTCCGCAAGCTGAGCTATAATATCCGATTTTGTATACATAATCCACCGCCAAAACGTTTTTTATATTTTATCACATATAATTTCGGAGGTCAATATAAATCGGCTATGCGTTCCGCTTTCACGGAACGCATAGCCGATATTCATATTTCCCTTGGGTCTATCTCAAGCGTTCTGCAGATCTTCAGCACCGTATCAAAGGATGCTCCGCCTATTCCGCGGGAAAGAACGGTCATCACCGTGCTGTACGGTACATCTGCCGCCTCGGCAAACTGTCTCAGGCTTACGTACCTGTCAAGTATCGCGTTGCGAAGCCTAAGCTCTCTATTCGCCGCACTTTTCAACGATCTTCACCTCAATGCCGTTTTCAACAAGCGCGTTTACCGCCTCATCGGCACAATCCCAATCGGTGATAACTTCACTGAATTCACCGACACCGCAAACGCGGATAAAAGCATCCGCCCCAATCTTTGACGAGGGTATAAGCAGATACCTTTTGCGGCTGTTTCCGATAACTGTACGCTGGAAGGATGCGGTCTCGTCCGTGCCGTTGGAAAGACCGAAATCCGCAGTAAGTCCCGCACCGGTAATAAAGCACTTATCGAAATGCAAACGGCTTACAAACTCACGCGCAAGGCTGTCGACCACCGATCCGCTTTGGCGCATTTTTCCTCCCACAAGATATACGTCAACATTATCAAATGCACGAAGCGCCTTTGCAATATCTACAGAGTTGACAACGAGAGAATAATGAATATCCTTTGGCAGATACGTGAGCATTATATACCCAAGCGACCCGCCCGTAAGGTATACCGTATCATCTTTTTCTATAAGTGTTGCCGCATACCTTGCTATCTCGCGGTAATTGTCAAAGACCTGCATATCCGCAAAATCGCGGTCAACGGGCGGACGAAAGCCTACCTGAACCGCCGCAATTCCTCCGCCGTGAGTACGCTTGCACACACCGCGTTCCTCCAAAATACGCAGATCCCTGCGCGCAGTTTCAAACGAAACCACAAATTTGCGCTGTATCTCCGCTGTGTTGATCTTGCCTTTTTCCTTGATTATCTTTTCTATCTCTATGAGACGTTCTTCCATAAACATACTTAGTTCCTCCGAATATGTGATATTTGTTGTATCAAGCTTGACACTAACATAATAACACACAATCGGTAACAAATCAACATTTTCGGTAATCGGATTTGCGTATACTTTTATTAAGTTTGATTCAAAATAATAACCCTCCCCTGTGGGGGAAGGAGGTGCCGCGCCCATACAGTAGGACGAGGTGTTTAGTGCGGGAGGAGCAAGCCCCTCCCCTACTACTCATCCACACCATCGCGTGCCACAAGGCAACGCTGTTCGTATGCGGTCCCCCTTCTCTCACAAGAGAAGGCTGTTAAAGTTATTTTACATGGGGTATAGCATTCTCAATGCCGTCGATGCCGTGGCGGAAAATGTCCCATTTACCCTCGTACCAACGGAGAATCTCCAGGCGGAAGGCGGTGGGCCAAGCGGGAAGCCACTGGGAGGGCATAAAGGGCGGTACACCGTGGCGACCCCAACGGGTGTGGAAGATCGCCTCGTCCTGCGAGCCTGCGGGGCGCACCCTGCCGTTTACGTACATCGTTCCGTCGGAAATGCACTGTGATGCATTTGCATAGAACACAAGCGCTTTTTCGTGCCACTGCTTGTTGCCCGTAATCTCCGCAAGATGCAAGAAAGAGATAACGTCGCGCAATGCGTACTGGTCGAGCGCCTGATGCGCGGTGCTGACGGAGGTGGAGCCAAAGGTATCGTAGCCCATCTTACCGAGCACGGAATCGTCGGGATATTCAATGGTATAGTGCATAAGCCAAGTGGATAAGTAATGCGCAATATTCTCGGACGCGGTTACGTACTTTTCTTCCTTTGTCAGATCGTAAAGCGCAAGAGATGCGCGAAGCAGAGGGCTTGAAGACTCCTTGTCGATGCAATAAGTATCAAGCGCGCCTGCGGTAGTAAAGCCGTCGCGCTCAAGAGCGCCGTAGTAATAATCAAAGGCACGGATAGCGGAATCGTAATACTTTTTATCACCGCATCGCTGATATGCCAAAAGCATAGGAAGGATAAGGAAGCACCCGATGGTTCCGTTTGCGGAAAGCACAGTGCCGTCCGTCTTCCAGCTCTTTGCGTATCTTCCCTCCTCGTTTTGCTGTGTGAGAGCAAAATCAAGAATTCCGTAAGCGGCGTCAAGATATTCGGGCTTATCGATACCCGCCTTTTTAGCAAGCTCGTATGCTTCAAAATAATTCTCCGCACCGCCGCCGTTGTTGCAGGCATCTATCTGCAGCTCGATAACACCGTTTTCATCACGGCGGAATTTTCTTTTG
>JAFOAB010000310.1 GCA_017382555.1 Clostridia bacterium | reverse complement strand
TGAAACGATATACGTACTCGGCAAAACGGGTAAGGGCGTGCGCTCCATAGATATATGTGCGGAGCTTGGATATTCCAAGCCCAGTGTCAGCCGTGCCGTAGGACTTCTCAAAAACGGAGAATTTATTAACGTTGACGGCGGAGGGTACATTACGCTTACCCCTGCGGGGCTTGAGGTTGCGGAAAAGATTTTTGAGCGACACACCGTCATAAGCTCGCTTCTTGTGCGCCTCGGCGTTTCGGAGGAAACGGCAAGGGAAGACGCCTGCAAAATAGAGCACGTAATAAGCGACGAAGCCTTTGAGGCGATAAAGCGACACGCAAGGATAATGGGATAAAAATTCGGGCACGTAGTTCACCGTGCCCGAATTTTTTTATTTACTTTTTTTCATAACGCACACTACGTTATCGTCGCGGAATACGGGAATATAACCAAGCTTTGCGTACTTGGCGGGAAGTGCATCCCATTCGGTGTAGCGCAGGTCGATGACGATATACTCGATGTCATCCATCTTGTCGGATATATCATAGGTATTGCCTATCTCGTACACCACGTCGCGCTCCGCGAGATGAGCAAGAAGGAATGAGGTTGCGGCAACGGGGGCGTCATCGGGCACGTAGGTCATTGCCTCGTCAAGCACCTCGATCTCCTCTGAAAGCTCATCAAGATACTTGATGTAATTTGCTTGAGATGGCATACGCGCGGATGCGGCAAGCACACATGCGGTGCAAGCAAAGGCGGCAAGACTGCGGCGCACAGCGGGGGCAAGCTCGCTGTAATTTATAAGCGATGCGTACACAAGCAGTGTAAGCGGGCCGAACACGTATTGGAAATCAAGGGAATATTGGTACTGCCAATTCGGCATAAGATTTACAAGAACAAGACCGCCGAAGAGGATGTAGCGCGATATCTTTTTGGTGAAGAAGGGGAGCAGACCGAGCGGCAGAAGCATCATTACCGCAAATTGGAATTTATCGGCACTGAAGCACTCCTTAATAACGCGGAAGGGCTCCTTTATCGCCGTAACGATAACGCCCGTAAGCGTTCCGTCCGAGGAGACGTGGGTGTATCGCCACGTCATAATGCCAAGTCCCTGCGCATCGAGATATGCACAAGCGCAAACGAAGTAGGCAAGTGCAACGCCCGTTATCGTGGCACCAAGCACTTTTCTTCTGCCCGAAAACAGCAAGAACAGACCGAGGAATGCGATGTAAACCGCCGCATCCTCCTTAACCGAGCAGGTCAGAACGGTAAATATAATTGCGGGGATAAGCTTGTTCTTCTCCGCGAAATACACAGTCCACAGAATCATTACGGGCAAAAACGAGTTTTCGTGGAAGTCGTACATGCATCCGCCCATCAGCGCGGGGTGGAAGAGATAAACGGCGGAAAAAAGCGCCGACACCTTGTTTGAAATGCCGAGACGCTTTGCGGTAAGCCACAGCGGGATAACGCCGAGCGCAAGTGCGAGCGCCTGAATTATCTGTACCGTCTCGGGACGCGGGAACAGCGCATATATCGGAAGCGCAAGGTAGAAAACGGGGGAAAGATGCACAGCGGAGTGCGAAAGCTCATAACCGCGCTCGCAGGTGGTTAAGGGGAGAAAATGCTCCTTGAGGGAGTAAAAGATCTGCGTGAAGATGCCGAAATCGAAGGCAGGTGCGCGGTAGGCAAGATAGCGGCTGACGGTAACGGCGGAGTTGAACACCGCAAAGTACAGCGCCGCGCATACGGCAAGGGGTATCCAGATAAGCCTTGAATCACAGCCGAATTCAACCTCCGCAAGCGATCTTGCACAGTACACGCCGACAACGGCCATAAACACAGCGGCACAAACAAACAGATAAAAATCCGTCTTTTTTTCATACACACCGCGCGCACATACCGCAAGGGAGGATAAGAAGAGCAGAAGCCTGCCCACGTGCACGGCGGTGTTGCCCTTGAGTGCAAGGGCGGAAAAAAGAACCGGAATAGCCGTTATAAGCGCACATATAAGTGAAGCACGTGCGGAAACGGAAAAGCCCATTAAGGCAATGCAGGTCATCCAAACGCAAACGGCGGATAAAATAAGCGGTTCGCGGCGGTTATATATTCGGGAAAATATATTTTTCACAGAATCGATCACAGCTCGCTCCTTGAGTTTAATAAGAATATATTATCACGGTATTTCCGTTTTGTCTACATAAATATAGGTTTTTCGGTCAAATTATTGACAATACGGAAAATAGGAATTATAATACTACTGTAATAAAAGAATACTGAAGAAGAGGTATATTATGGAAATTACTAAGAACAGTGTAATCGGCGATATTCTTGATGCAGAGCCCGAGACCGCTCAGTTTTTCTTTGAGATCGGTATGCACTGTCTCGGCTGCCCCCACTCCCGCGGTGAGTCCGTTGAGGATGCTTGCGCAGTTCACGGCACCGATGCAGATGCACTTATCAAGAAGATAAACGATTTTCTTGCTGCAAAGGCTAAGTAATGCCAAGGCAAAATGAATTCGGAAAACGGCTTTCCGCGGCGGCAGACCTTGTCCGTGCGGGGGCCGTTTTTGCCGATATAGGAACTGATCACGCCTCGCTTCCCATCTATCTTGCTTCAGAGGGGAAGATAACAAGGGCGTATGCCTGTGACGTGGCGGAAAAGCCCGTGGAGCTTGCCAAAAGAAACGTGGAGGCATCCGGCTATGCGGACGTTATTGACGTTCGCCTTACGGACGGCTTTGCGGGGCTTGAGGGAGCAGGACTTACCGATGCCGCCGTTTGCGGTATGGGCGGTGAGCTTATTTGCGCACTTCTATCCGCCGATCACGCGCGCTTTTTGCGTGCGGATAAGGTAAGGCTGATACTTCAGCCGATGTCACGCTCTGCGTATCTCAGGCGCTATCTTGCCTCCGAGGGCTTTAGTATTGAGGATGAGATGATCGTCCGCGATATGGGCAGACAGTATGAGATAATATGTGCTGTTTATACGGGTGAGCCTTATACACTTACTCCTCTTGAGGAGCAGCTGGGTGCTATTAATCTGAAACGCGGAGGCGAGGAGCTTGCCGTGCTTTGCGAAAGACGGCTTTTGCATTTTAAAAACCTTCTCGGCGGCACGGAGGGTGTGGAGAGGGAGAAAACGCTTGAGCTGATAAAATTGCTGGAAGAAGCAAAAAACGAGGTGCTGAAATGACCGTAAGAGAGCTTTATAACGCGCTTGGCGAGCAGATACCCGCCGCGCTTTCAATGCCTTGGGATAACGATGGGCTTCAGCTTTGCCCCAATCCCGATAGGGAAGTAAAGAGGGTGCTTTGTGCGCTCGATCTTACTTATGACGTAGCAAAGATGGCGGTGAAAAAAGGATGCGATGCGGTGATGACGCATCACCCCTTTATGTTTGCGCCCCTACGCGGCATACGCGCGGGAGAGGGCAAGGGCGATGCACTGCTTTTGCTGCTTGCAAACGGCATTTCCGCAATGAGCTTCCATACACGCTACGATGCGCTTGACGGCGGTATGAATGATATTTTGTGCCGCACGCTCGGGTTTGATGCGGGTGAGCGCTTCGGTGATGCGGGCGAGGAGATCGGCAGACTTGCCGATATTGCGGAAAAGGATATCAGAGAATTTGCCGAGAGTGCAAAAAAGGCGCTCGGCGCGCCCTTTGTACTTCTTTCACCGGGTAATAAAAAAACCGTTAAGCGTGTTGCCGTATGCGGTGGCGACGGCAAGGACTTTATCATCCCCGCGGCAAGCTGCGGCGCGGATATACTCGTAACGGGCAGAGCAAGCTACAACACAGCGGTTGAAGCTCGTGAGCACGGAATCGCACTGCTCGAGTGCGGACATTTTTACACCGAGGTGATATGCCTCCCCGATTTTGCAAAAAGGCTCGAGACGCTCGGTGTTGAGAGCGTTATATACGAAAAATGCGAAATTGAGGCTATATAAGCTATATAAATTAAAAACGGACAGTCCGGAGGCCTGTCCCTACGGCAAGGTGATATCAAGCCTGTAGGGATCGGCGTCCTCGACTGTCCGTTATTTTATTCAATTCCCAAAAATGCCTTTGCCTCCGCATACTGCTTTTCGGCGCGGTCCATATTCTTTTTGGAGTTGCCGAGCGTGGCGCGTAGCATTACGTTCTTCGGTGTGTCATCGGGGTCGATAAGCTCTGCAGCTACAACGGTGTAGCCGTTTTTCTCCAGATACA
This sequence comes from Clostridia bacterium, assembly GCA_017382555.1. Classification (GTDB taxonomy): domain Bacteria; phylum Bacillota; class Clostridia; order Oscillospirales; family CAG-272; genus RUG12395. The sequence goes on along the minus strand of JAFOAB010000310.1, from coordinate 19,914 downwards.
GCGTGCGAAGTCCGTCCGTAAGCGCGGTGCAAAGCTTGTCCGAAAGAATGCCGAAGCGAGTGGTGAATTCAAGCGGAGCGCAGTTTATTTTCTTGCTCAGCTCCCTGTGACAGCAGGGGGTGGAAAGCACAGCCTTGGCCTTGAGCCTTACGGCTGTCTCAAGCACTATATCCGTTGCGGTATTGCACGCGTGGAGGGATAGCACGAGGTGGGGCACAATATCCGTTTCCAGCTTCGTGATGTCCACACAGCGGAACGTCATTCCGTCAAAGCCGAGCTTTCTTGCGGTGGCCTCGCATTCCTTCAAAACGTCACCCTTCAGATCTGCGCACAGCATATTCGTTTTTCTGCCGAGCACGTTTGCAAGATAGTGATAAACGGCAAAGCTGAGATAGCATTTACCGCAGCAGAGATCGTATACGTTTATCTCGCCTTCCTCGGGCAGAACGTGGCATATATCACGCACGAATTCAAGAAAACGGCATATCTGTCGGAATTTTGATTGGCGGGAGGAAAGCACGTTGCCGCTTTTATCGGAAACGCCAAGCTCGTAAAGAAACGGCTCCGAACCCGTCAGCATACGGTTCTTTTCCTTATGAAGCGGTGCGGTGTCCGCCTTTTTTACTTCACCGCCGCCGAGTGCGGACTTAAGCTTGGGGCTGATATTCAGCATTTCCTTGCCCTTGCGGCTTTTTTTGTACAGCGCATCACCGCTTTCGGTTATAAGATCAGCCTGCTCGAAACCCTCAAGACTCGCGGATATTGCATCCTCGGGGAAGGCTTCGCTGTTCTTTTGCGTTATGCGTCCATCGGGAAGATGTGTTTCCAAAACGTAAATGATACCGCTTTTTGATGATTTGCGCATAAGCTTTATCTTCGTTACGCTTTTTTCAACGGGCTTTGAGAGGACGAGCATTCGTGCTGTCTCAAGCCGAAAGGCATCGGATGCCGTTTTAATAAGCTTTTCCTGCAGTTCGGTAAGCATCACTTGTCTGCCTTTCCGTCTTTGCCGTTCTTCTTGCTCTTGAGGGAGATTTTGTTTTCCTTACCGTGCCAAAGTCTCTTTATATTTTCGCGGTGGCGCCACACGATAAGCGCGGCGATAAGCATTGCGAATATGTTGGATACACCGGCACCGTAGATACGGTTAAGAAATACGGGGTACAGCATAACCGCAACAACGGATGCAAGGCTTACGTATTTTGTGCCGATAACGATGATGAGGAACACGGTGATAAGGCCGAGGAATGCCCAAGGGGAGAGCACGGCGCAAGCCGCCGCAACAGCGGCAACACCCTTTCCTCCGCGCATCTTGTAATAAATGGGGAAGCAATGTCCCGTAACCGCAAAAAGGGCGGCGGTGTAAGCGCAAAGGCTTACAAACTCGGCATTGTTCAGCTTGTCCGCAAGCAGTGCAAAGCCGTTTGCCGCAAGCTGTGCAAGCAAAACGGCAACCACGGTCTTTGCGAGGTCGCATACAAGCGTAATGATAGCGGCGCCCTTACCGAAGGTGCGGAGCATATTTGTCATGCCCGCATTACCGCTTCCGAAATCGCGGATGTCCTTTTTATAGCGCAGCTTGGAATAGAGAATTGCGGTGTTGATACTGCCGAGGAAATATCCGATAGCGGCACAAACGAGTACTGCCGCAAGCATAATAAGCGTTTCCTTAACGAGGAACGATTCCGTTCCCGCAGAGAGGGCAAAAAAATTCATAAAAGCTCCTTTAAGAGTTATTATACTGATTATACACAATCCACCGCAAAAAGGAAAGTACTTTTTAAAAAAAATTGACTTTGCACAATAATATTGGTATAATAACTTTAATATACAGTCGGGAGGAAGCCATGGAAAAATTGACCCGTATTGAAGCAGAAAAGCTGATGCGCGAGCTTGAAAAGGAGATAACCCATCACTCGCGCCTTTACTATATCTACGATAAGCCCGAAATATCGGATTACGAATACGATATGATGTTCCGCCGCCTGCAGGAGCTTGAGGCGGAATATCCGACGTTAAAAAGCCCCAACTCCCCCACCCTGCGCGTAGGCGGCGATCCGCTTACCGCGTTTGAGAGCGTGGAGCATACAGTTCCCATGGGCAGTCTTACCGACGTTTTTAATTACGAGGAGCTTGATGCGTTTATCGCAAAGGCTGAGGCGGCGGTAGGCAAGGAAGCGTATTTTTCCGCAGAGCCGAAGATAGACGGACTTTCCGTGGCACTGACCTATGAAAACGGTCGCTTCGTGCGCGGCGCAACGCGCGGTAACGGATCTGTCGGTGAGGACGTTACGGAAAATCTGCGTACAGTCGGCGGCATTCCGCTTATGCTTAACGAGCCGCTCGATCTCACCGTGCGCGGTGAGGTGTATATGAGCCGCGCCTCCTTTGAGGCGCAGAACAGACGCCGTGCGGAAAAGGGCGAGGCGCTTATGGCAAATCCACGCAATGCCGCCGCAGGCTCGCTCCGTCAGCTCGATTCAAAAATAACCGCATCCCGCGGACTTGATATTTTCGTTTTCAATCTGCAGACGGGCTCGCTGTATGCCGACGGTCATACCCCCGACAGCCATACGGAGATACTTGACAGGCTTGAGGAGCTCGGCTTTACCGTGCTTCGCCGCCGTGAGCGTATCAGAGGTGCGGAGGAAATAAAGCGTTACGTAGCATCGCTCGGCGAGGCGCGTACGGAGCTTGAGTACGATACGGACGGCGCGGTAATTAAGCTTGACAGCCTTGAGCTAAGGCGCAGAATGGGCGAGGGAACCACCACACCCAACTGGGCGGTAGCCTTTAAATATCCGCCAGAGGAGAAGGAAGCAAAGCTTCTTGATATCGTTATTCAGGTCGGCAGAACGGGCGTGCTTACGCCGAATGCCGTGCTTTCCCCCGTTCGACTTGCGGGAACCACCGTCAGCCGCGCAACCCTGCATAATGCCGATTTTATAGCGGAAAGAGATATAAGAATAGGTGATACCGTTATCGTCCGCAAGGCGGGTGAGATCATCCCCGAGATAGTAAAAAGCCTCCCCGAAAAGAGGGAAGGCTGTGAGATGCCGTATCTTATGCCCGAGACCTGCCCATCCTGCGGAGAGGCGACGGTAAGGGACGAGGAAGCGGCGGTAAGATGTAAAAATCCCGACTGCCCCGCACAAAGGGCAAGACAGATAGAGCATTTTGCCACCAAGGCGGCGATGGATATAGAGGGTCTCGGCCCCCGCGTTGTGGAGCTGTTGCTTTCAAACGGCAAAATAAACGATGCGGCTGATCTTTATGCGCTTAAGGCGGAGGATCTTTCCGACCTTCCCGGATTCGGTAAAAAATCTGCCGACAAGCTGATAGCGGCAATCGAGGCATCCAAAAGCGCGGGCCTTGAAAAGCTTCTCTATGCGCTCGGCATCCGTCAGGTTGGCGAGGTTGCGGCCGCCTCCATTGCAAAAAAAGCGGGCGAGCTTTTTAAGATGTTTGAAATGACGCGTGAGCAGCTTTGCGAGGTGGAGGATATCGGCGAGATAACCGCGGATAACATCGTTTCCTACTTTGCTACCGAGCACGCACGTGCGCGTGCAGAGCGCTTCCGCGATGCGGGCCTTACGCTTGAGGCAAAGCAAAAGCCCGTCGGTGATTCGCTTGCGGGTAAGATAATAGTTATAACGGGAACGCTTCCCACCATGAGCAGGGATGAAGCCAAAAAGCTTATCACCGCGCACGGCGGAAAGGCATCCTCCTCCGTTTCCAAAAAGACTGATTATCTCCTTTGCGGTGCGGATGCGGGCTCCAAGCTTGCGGACGCACAGCGCCTAGGAACAAAGATAATCACCGAGGACGAGCTGAAGGAAATGCTCGGTCTTTAAAAGCCGAAATAATCGTTCATACCGTTGAAAATACCGCGCGCAAAAAGCTGTGGATTTTGCGAAAGCAGGGCGGCATCGTTGGGGTTGGAGATAAATCCAAGCTCAAGCAGTACTGCGGGCATCGACGTTTTTCTCAACACGTACAGCCCGGGGCGCAGCTTAACTCCTCTGTTGCGTAGCCCTGTTGCATCCGCAATACCGTCAAGTATATCCTCGGCAAGAGGATATGCCCGACCGGATGCGGAATAGACGAGCGCCTCCGTGCCGTTTGCCTCGGCATTTACGGATGCGTTGCAATGAAGGCTGATAAAATAATCGGCGGGCCACGCGTTTGCCGCGTTTACCCTTGCGGATAGACTTGTTTGTGTGCTTGTGCCGAGCTGTGTGTCGGCAGTGGGGCGGGAGAGACGAGCCTCGTAATTTCCGCTTTCGTTTAAAAGGGCGGCAAGACGCAGACCTATTTCAAAAACAATATCCTGCTCTCTGAGACCGTTTCCCTCCGCGCCCGCGTTGGGATTGACGGGGTTATGCCCCTGGTCTATGTAGACCCTTATACTCATAATAATACCGTTCCTTGTGTTTTTAACAGTATATTCACAACGGAGCAATTTGACATATCGGAGAAAAACGTGGTAGAGATTCAAAAAATATTGAGCCACACGCGCCGTGCGTGTGAGCATTACGACCTCATTGACGACGGTGACGTTATCGCCGTCGGAATTTCGGGCGGCAAGGATTCGCTTGCCCTGCTTTTAGCGCTTGACGAGATGCGCCGCTTTTACCCGAAAAAATACGAGCTTATCGGCGTTACCGTGGATATCGGCGCACCGGGGATGGATTTTTCCGAGGTTGCCAAGCTTTGCGAGGAGCGCGGAATAAAATACCATATCGAAAAGACGCAGATCTACGAGGTCGTTTTTGACGTCCGCAAGGAAACAAATCCCTGCTCGCTTTGCTCCAAAATGCGCCGAGGGGTGCTTCACGAGGCGGCAAAGGCGTGCGGTGCAAACAAGATAGCGCTCGGTCATCATAACGACGATGTGGTGGAAACCTTTATGCTTAACCTCTTTTATGAGGGCAGAGTGGGGTGCTTTCAGCCGAAAACCTACCTTTCCCGCACGGATGTGACGGTCATTCGCCCGTTTGTGTATCTGGAGGAAAAGGAGATAAAAAGCTTCTGCCGCAAGGTTCCGCTTCCCGTTGTGGAAAGCACCTGTCCTGCGGATAAGGACAGCAAGCGTGCGGATATGAAGGAGCTTTTATATAAGCTCGATAAGGAAAATCGCGGTCTGCGCACACGCATCTTCGGTGCTGTATGCCGCGGAGAAATTGACGGCTTTAAGGAAATAAAGGGCAGATAAAAGGACAATACAATTAAGCTAAGCCAACCGCCCGTCATCCTCGAGCGGAGAGTTCGCAAAAGATTCTTCGCTTTGCTCGAGAATGACGTTTGCGAACTCGCAGTGAAGGATCCTGCGGTTGGCATTTTCTTTAACTTTATGATGTTGGGTAAATGAAAAATATTCGCGGAGGTATTTATGCTGTACGCAGACGGAATTACGGACAACACGCGAGAATTGCAGGAAATGCTTGATAAAAGGGGCATTGTGACCGTTGATATGCCGGGTACGTATCTGATAAGCAAAACGCTTATAATACATTCCGACACAAGGCTCATACTTTCCCCCGGCGCACGAATATTGGCGGCACCGATGTCGCGTTGCTCGATTATTGAAAACGAGCATTTTGCGGGCGGCGGCAGAGACGAGCGCATTGAGATAATCGGCGGTATCTGGGACGGAAATTGCGATGCAATGGGGCTTGACGCCGTGTATGAGGCAAAGCACCGAGAGGATGAGCCGTACAGCCCGAAGCTCTTTAAGGGCAAGATGATGCGCTTTGCGCACGTTGATAAGATCGTGCTTGAAAAACTGACGGTAAAGGACCCCGTCAGCTATGGAATACAGATCGCAAGCGTACGCGGGTTCGTTGTGCGCGATATCTTCTGTGATTACAATCACCACTTTGGCACCACGGACGGCGTGCATATAAACGGCCCTGCGCGTGACGGCGTTATAGAGAATATCTGCGGCACCACAAACGATGATATGGTATCCCTCACCACCATCGACGAAAAGCACGCAGAAATATCCTACGGCCATATTATGAACGTGGATATACGAAACGTGAGCGCCGAAAACGGCTATTCCGGAATAAGACTGCAGTCAAACGAGGGATACGATATAAGATGTGTTAAAATATCCGGCGTTTACGGAGATTACAGACACAATGCCGTGCTTATCTCACAGCATAATTCAAGACCGGGCACACCCACGTGGTTTGACGATATAACCGTGGAGCACGTGCGCGCGGTTAAGACCGCAAAGCCCCTTCCCGAGGATTGCTTTACATATTGGGAGAAGGGCGTTATCGAAAAGCTTGCGATAGTTTGGATAGAAAAGGGAATTAAGGCGGGCAACATTATTTTGCGCGATATAACGCGCCACGAATGCACCCAAACGAACGCACCGCTCGTCAAAATTGACGAGGGTGCGGAGATAAACCGCCTCGTTGCCGATAACATCCACCAAACGTGCGCGGAGGGCGTGAATCCCCCGTGCTTCAAAAACGAGGGAACGATACGTGCTTCGGTAATAAGAGACGTTCAGGAATAAATAAAGCCGCAGAGATCACGCTCTCTGCGGCTTTAATATTACTCTGCAAGCTTTTCAAGCGCTTCCTTTACGAAGAAGCTGCCTCCGATTGCGGCAACCTTGTCGAATGCAAGGAACTCGTCGATATTGCTTCTGTCAACTCCGCCGGTGGGGATGAACTTAACCTGCGGGAAGGGGGCGGAAAGCGCCTTGAGCGCCTTAAGACCACCGTATACGTTTGCGGGAAAGAATTTGACGGTGGTAATGCCGTATTCAAGCGCCGCCATTATCTCCGTGGGGGTGACACAGCCGGGGTAATAGGGGATATTCCTATCTACGCAAATCTTGGCAACGGAGGGGGAAAAGCCGGGGGATACGATGAAGGTTGCGCCTGCCGCAAGAGCCGCCTCGCACTGCTCTGCATTTATAACGGTGCCTGCGCCTATCTCCATATCGGGATAATTTTTGGAGGCGTATTCGATAGCCTCTGCCGCACAAGCGGTGCGGAAGGTTATCTCTGCGCACATAATGTTGCTCTTCTTCAGTGCTGTGAGTATTTTGTCTGTTTCGGACATTTCCTTGATCACCACAACGGGTATGAACTTCTGCATTAGTCTACCATCCTTTTAGCATTATAATAGCAAATATTTTCAACGAGTTGAATTGCGCTCGCCTCATCATATTCTCCCTTTTCCACGAGATTGCCTACGTAGTCGCAAAGAATACGACGGAAGAAATCGAAGCGGCAGTAGCTTGAAAAGCTACGGGAATCGGTAAGCATACCGAGATTGTTGCCAAGACTCGAATACTCGGCAATTATCTTGAGATTGCGGCGAATGCCCTCAACGGTGTCGTTAAACCACCACGCGGCCCCCATTCTCACGTTCCTGAACGCACCGGTAACGCAGGCAATCGATGCGAGGCTTGAATCGTTCAGAGTATAAAGCACGGTGTTCGGACGCTCATCGTCGTCAATGCGGCTTAAAAAGCCAACGAGGTTTTGTACGGTGGGAATTTCGCTTACCACGTCAAAGCCGCTGTCAACTCCGCAAAGCTCGTACATTTTGGGATTTACGTTGCGCGTTACCGCAAAGTGGAGCTGTACGGTGATATTGCGCTTTGCGTATTCCTTAGACAGCCATACGAGGATAAAGCCCTTGAGGCTCTCCTGCTCCTCCTCGGTAAGGGAATCCCTTATTTCGAAAAGCTCCTTCGCCGCCGCATAGTCGGCATAGCTATCGGGGAATCTGTCCATTCCGTGGTCAGCCATTCGGCATCCCTTGGTAACAAAATAGTCAAGACGAAGGGAGAGAGCCATCAGAAGATCGTCAAGACCATTTATCTCTATCCCCGCTGCATTACCGAGCCTTGCTATGTAGCTATCCTCAAAAAGGAAAAGCTTATCGGGGCGGAAGGTGGGGGTTACGTTGATGCTGCCGTACGTCTTGTGATACGCAAGATCGTCGACGGGATCGTCCGTGGTGCCGATAAATTCCACCTTAAAGGCGTTGAGCATATCCTGCACCGTTACTGACTTCAGCTTTTCATTTGCGGCGTTGTAGATGTTTTCTGCGCTTTCTGCGTTAAGGGGCGTATCAATGCCGAATATCTGCTTCAGCTCAAGATGCGTCCAGTAGTAAAGCGGGTTGCCGATAAGGTTTGGCACGATTTCCGCATACTTCAAAAACTTTTCCTTGAAGCTTGCACCGCCTGTGATATAATACTCGTCCACTCCGCACATACGCATGGCGCGCCATTTGTAATGGTCGCCTGCAAGCCACAGCTCGCCGATGTCGGTAAAGGTGCTGTTTTCGGCAATTTTGCGCTGGTCGAGGTGGCAATGATAGTCGATGATCGGCAGCTCCTTTACCTTCTCGTAAAGCGCCTTGCCCGTGGCTGTGTAAATTAAAAGATTATCGTCAAAAAACATAATCAAACTCCCGAATAAGCGGAAAAGCCGCAGTCGATGGGAAGCACTATGCCGCTGATTGCGGAGGCGGATTTATCGTCGCAAAGGAACAAGGTGCCGCCGAGTAGCTCGGATGCATCCACAAATCTGCCCATGGGAGTACCCGCAAGTATCTTTGCGCTTCTCGGCTTCGGGGTGCCGTCTTCGTTAAAGAGAAGACTGTAATTCTGTGCGGATACGAGGAAGCCGGGGGCAATTGCGTTGCAACGAATGCCGGTGCCCGCAAAGTGGGTGGCAAGCCACTGCGTAAAGTTGGAGATTGCCGCCTTTGCCGCAGAATATGCGGGGATCTTGGTGAGGGGCGTGTAGGAATTCATTGAGGAGATGTTAAGAATACAGCCCTTCTTTTTTGCTACCATATCCTTTGCAAATACCTGTGTGGGGAGAAGCGCACCCTGGAAATTCAACTTAAATACGAAGTCAATTCCGTCAGGGGCAAGGTCGAAGAAGGATTTGCACCCCTCAAACGCCTCGTGCTGATATTCGTTGTCGGTAGTGGCTCTCGGGTTGTTTCCGCCCGCACCGTTTACGAGGATGTCGCATTCACCGAGGTCGGCGATAACCGCTTGGTGTACCTCCTCCAGTACGGCCTTATCAAGGACGTTTGCTTTGTATCCCTCGCAGATAAATCCCTCCGATTTCAGCTCATCGGCAAGCTTTTTAACCGCATCTTCGTTGAGGTCAAGAGCCGCTACCTTAGCACCCGACTGAGCGAAAGCTCTTGCCATTGCGCCGCAGATGAGTCCGCCCGCGCCGGTAACGACAACTACCTTGCCGGTGTAATCTATATTGATGGGAAGCTGTATCATTTTATTTCTCCTTATTTCTTATCGAATTTTTCAAGACTGTCCCACACGCCGAGCATATACATAATGCCGAGCGCACGGTCGTAAAGTCCGTAGCCGGGACGTACGTTGCCGGGACCCTCGTCCCAAAGGTGTCTGCCGTGGTCGGGGCGGATGTAACCCTCAAAGCCGCAATCGTGATATGCCTTGAGAATATCAAGGATACCGGTATCTCCATCGCAATCACGGTGCGATGCCTCGGAAAAATCTCCGTTTTCAAAATGCTTTACGTTTCTGATGTGCGCAAATGCAATGCGGCCACAATGCTTGCGTACTATATCCGCTACGTTATTTGTCGGGTCTGCGTTAAGGCTGCCCGAGCAGAGCGTAAGACAGTTATACTCGTCATCGACCATACGAAGGAAGCGGTCGATATTTGCCTCGTTTACAAGAAGGCGAGGCAGTCCGAAGATATCCCACGGCGGGTCATCCATATGGATCGCCATTTTGATATCGCATTCGCGGCAGGTGGGCATTATCGCCTCAAGAAAATACTTGAGATTTGCCCAAAGCCTTTCGTGGTCAACGCCCTCGTAAGCCTTAAACAACTCGTCAAGCTTTGCCATTCTCTCGGGCTCCCAGCCGGGGAAGGACATATTGTATTTTTCGGTGAAATCAAGGATGTACTTCGCCATTGCGTTGTAGTCATCCTGAATCATATTCTTCTCATAAAAGAGCGCGGTGGAGCCGTCGCCCACGGGGTGGAAGAGGTTGGAGCGCGTCCAATCGAAGATCGGCATAAAGTTGTAGCAGATGACCTTAACGCCGAATTTGGAAAGATTTCGTATCGTGGTCTTGTAATTTTCGATATATACGTCGCGGGTGGGGAGACCTATTTTTATGTCGTCGTGAACGTTTACGGATTCAACGACGTCCATGTTAAAGCCGTACTCGTCAAGCTGACGCTTGACTTCGGCAATCTCGTGCTCCTCCCAAATCTCGCCGGGCATCTTGTGGTGAAGCGCCCAAACGATACCGTCAACACCGGGAATCTGCTTGATGTCCGACAGCTTGATGCGGTCGTTGCCCTCTCCGTACCAACGGAACGTCATTTTCATTGGCATAGCGGTCTTTCTCCTTTGCTCAAATCGTTTGAGTTCATTTTATCACGGAAATATACTGCTGTAAAGTAGTTCGCAAAATGTTTTGCGATGTTTCACAGGCAAAATAAAAGGGAGATACGGAAACGCAGTTTCGTATCTCCTTTTTGGGTTGGTTATTTGTTTGTTGCGGCTCTTTTGGGGAGCTGAACGAGGATAACTGCGGCAAAGACGAGCGCACAGCCGAGATATTCGATAAGCGTGTGGCTTTCGCGCAGTATGATCACGCCGAAGATGACTGCAAATACGGATTCCGTTGACATAAGCACGGATGCAACGGTGGGATTGGGGGAAAGCTTTTGACCGAGGATCTGCAGTGTGTAGGCTACACCGCTTGACATAACGCCTGCGTAAAGCAGCTCAAAAAGTCCGCTGTCAAAGTCTATTACGGGGATGGCACCGTCGATAATGAAGATGAACGGAAGGGAAATGATGCCGCAGATAAGGAACTGAAGCCACGAAAGCTTAACCGAGTCCATATTGGGGGCAAATGCATCAACGGCAATTATGTGGAAGCTGTAGCAAAGCGCGCTGATGATAACAAGCACGTCACCAAAGGAAAAGCCCGCAAAAAGTGCCGTGAGGGAGAATTTGCCGTCGGGCATATCTGCGGAGGAGGCACTGAGCATAAAGAGACCGAGCATTGCAAGTGCTACAGCGCCGATAACGCATGGGCGGAGCTTCTTGCCGCCGAGTGCGCGAATGATGGGGACGAGGATTATGTAAAGCGCAGTAAGAAAGCCGGCACGTCCTGCGCTTACGGTAGCAAGACCTGCCTGCTGCGAGGTGCTTGCCGCGAACAGTATAGCTCCGCATACCGCACCGTAGGCAAGCTCCTTAAGCGTGAATTTGAGGGAGGATCTCGTAAAGAGAGCACGCAGAAGCAAAAACAGACCCAAGGCGGCGGCACCGATGAAGGAGCGAACACCGTTGAAGGTGAAGGGACCCATAAAATCAAGCCCCGAGCGCTGAGCCACGAATGCGCTACCCCAAATAATTGCGGTAAGTAACAAAATAACGTTGCCGAACAAATGCTTTTTCGTCATAATAAGCCACTCTTTTTTTGTGAATATAATTGAAATATTAAATAATATAGTGTATAATAATCAGTTGTAAGTCAATCCCGTATATGATAACACAGCTTTTTTGCGTTTTCAAGCGTTTTTCCGAAATGGAGGATGAGGTATGTTCGAAAAGCTTGCCAAGCTGATAAAAAAAGAGCCTAAGCCGGGCACTCGCGCATTCCGCGAGATGATGGCGAAGAAAATAGACGGCAGACATATCCGCTACGTTACCGAGCGCGTTGACAACGTGGAAAACGTCATAGGGCGCGACGGTGCGCTTGCCATAAAGGGTGACGAGTTTATTTTGCACGTCCCGGGCAAAACTCTTTTGCGTACCAAGATCGCCGATCTTGATGCATGGGAGCTTCTCTCGAAGGAGGGAGTCGTGCTTACGGGACCCGATCTTGAAAGAAACGGTGAGGTGCATACCGTTACCGCATTTTACGTTTATTACAGATAAGGGGCAGGAATGTTAAATAAGATATTCGAGGCGCTCGGCGCCGATAAGGTCTTTCTTTCCGCTGTTATTCTTGCGGGCGGAAGCGGCTCGCGCTTCGGCTCCGACAAGCCAAAGCAGTTTACGGAAATAAACGGCAAGCCCGTTATCCTCCACACGCTTCTTGCGTTTGAAAATTGCCCCGACGTTAACGAGATAGTTATCGTGTGCCGTGCGGGCGAGGAGGAGCTTTACCGCGCGATATGCGAAAGAAACGGTATTACAAAATTCTCCCGTGCCGTTCACGGTGGGGAAACGCGTCAGCAATCCTCCGTGCGCGGATTTGCCGGAATTAGCGAAAAAGCAAATTACGTTGCCTTCCACGATGGCGCAAGATGCCTTATAAAGCCGGAGACCGTATCGGCGGTGCTGAAGGAAGCACGCTTCTCGAAAAGCTGTGCCATTGCCGCAAGCGCCGTTACCGACACGATAAAAGAAAAAAGCAGTCTTGACAAGGTGGTAAGCACCCTTGACCGCTCAAGGCTTGCAGCAGCTGCAACACCGCAGATTTTTTACGCAAACGTTTACCGCGCGGCTGCGTTTACCGCCGAGAAGGACGGCTACGTGGGCACGGACGATGCATCTCTTGCCGAAAAATACGGCTTTGAGGTGCGCCTTGTGGATTGCGGCAGAGACAATATAAAGATAACGTATCCCGAGGATATAATTTTTGCCGAGGCGATACTGAAGAGACGGGAGGAGCAAGCAAATGACTAACCTCCGTATAGGACAGGGAATGGACGTACATCGCACCGACCCATCAAGAAGACTTGTGCTTGGCGGTGTTCAGATAGAGTCCGATTTCGGACTTCTCGGTCACAGCGATGCGGACGTGCTTTGCCACGCGATAACGGATGCGCTTCTCGGCTCGCTCGCGCTTGGCGATATCGGCACTCATTTTCCCGATACCGATCCCGCATATAAGGGCGCTGACAGCACAGTGCTTCTTAAAAATGCATATGCACTTGTTAAGGCAAAGGGATACGGTATCGTTAATCTCGACTCCACGATCGTAACCGAAAAACCGAAGCTCAAGCCTCATATCCCGAAGATCCAAGCCCGGCTCGCGGAGCTTCTGGAGCTTGATATCGACTGCGTCAGCGTAAAAGCAAAAACCGCCGAAAAGCTCGGTGACGTGGGAGAGGGAAGAGCGATGGAGGCGTACTGCACCGTGCTTGTTGCAAAAGACGGCACTCTGCGGCGCTGATAATTGTTTACGTCACTTGTTTTATAAATCTTGTACGCCGCAGTAGTGCCTTGCTTTGTAACATAATATGGCGCAGCGGTAAAAACGACAAATAAAAATCGGAGAATATTTATGAACGGCAAAAGAAAAGGAACTATCATTTCACCTTCGCTTCTTTCCGCAGACTTTTCCAAGCTTACGGAGGAGTGCGTTGATATTGAGCGCGGCGGCGCAAAATGGCTTCACCTCGACGTAATGGACGGCTCGTTTGTGCCGAATATTTCCTTTGGCGCTCCCGTTATCGCTTGCCTGCGCGACAAAACGAAAATGTTTTTTGACGTGCATCTTATGATCGATGAGCCCATAAGATACATAGACGATTTTGTTCGTGCGGGTGCCGAGCTTATAACCGTTCATACGGAGGCGTGCTCGGACGTTGCCGCAACGGTGAAGAAGATAAAGGACAGCGGCGTGCATGCGGGACTTACCGTAAAACCCGCAACCCCCGTTGAGGAGATACTTCCGTACCTTCCAGAGCTTCACACCGTTATGATAATGACGGTAAATCCCGGCTTCTCGGGTCAAAAGTTTATGCCCGAGATGCTTGATAAGATAAAGACCCTCAATGCCGAAAGAGAGCGTCTCGGCCTTGATTTTTACATCGAGGTTGACGGCGGTGTAGGCGAGGGAAACGCAGAGCTTCTTTGCTCTGCAGGTGTAGACGTGCTTGTTGCGGGTAGCGGCGTGTTCGGAAAAGAGGACAGGAAGGCCGCAATTTCCGCTTTGATAGAAAAAGGAGACAGCTGTAATGGATAAGTCTATTCCCGAATTGTTCGGATCTTTGGTATTTAATGACCGCGTGATGCGCGAGCGTCTTTCCCCTGAGGTATATGCCTCCCTCAAGAAGACCGTTGAGGACGGTCTGGAGCTTGAGGCGGGTATTGCAAACTCCGTTGCCGCGGCAATGAAAAACTGGGCGATAGAAAAGGGCGCGACCCACTATACGCACTGGTTCCAGCCTATGACGGGCATTACCGCCGAAAAGCACGATAGCTTTATAACCCCTCAAAAGGACGGCACGGTAATAATGGAGTTCTCCGGCAAGGAGCTTATAAAGGGCGAGCCGGATGCATCCTCCTTCCCCTCGGGCGGACTTCGCTCCACCTTTGAAGCGCGCGGATACACCGCGTGGGATCCCTCATCTTATGCATTCATAAAGGATAAATCGCTTTGCATTCCTACCGTATTCTGCTCCCACGGCGGTGAGGCGCTGGATAACAAAACTCCTCTTCTCAAATCCGTGGAGGCTGTTGGCAAGCAGGCACTGCGCGTTGTACGTGCCTTCGGTAATACCGAGGCAAAGCGCGTTGTTCCCATGGTAGGCGCAGAGCAGGAGTACTTCCTTATAGACCGCGATTGCTTTGAAAAGCGCCGTGATATAAAGTACGCGGGCAGAGTTCTCTTCGGTGCAAGACCTCCGAAGGGACAGGAGATGGACGATCACTACTTTGGCTCCATCAAGCCCCGTATCTCCAAGTATATGCAGGATCTGGACGAGGAGCTTTGGCAGCTTGGCGTTTATTCCAAGACAAAGCATAACGAGGCGGCTCCCGCACAGCACGAGCTTGCGCCCGTGTTCTCGGATGTTAATACATCTATGGACCACAACCAGCTTATTATGGAGGCGATGAAGCGTGTTGCGCGCCGCCATAATCTCGTTTGTCTGCTTCACGAAAAGCCCTTCAACGGCATAAACGGAAGCGGTAAGCACAACAACTGGTCGCTTTCCACCGATCTCGGTGAAAATCTTCTTAACCCCGGTAAGAGCCCCGCAGAGAACGTACAGTTCCTTCTCTTCTTCTCTGCCGTTATTCGCGCGGTAGACGAGTATCAGGATCTTTTGCGCGTATCCGTTTCCACAGCCGGAAACGACCACCGTCTCGGCGGTGACGAGGCACCTCCCGCAATCGTTTCCATGTTTATCGGTGACGAGCTTACGGCAATCCTCACCGCTATAGAAAACGAGGAGATATACAAAAAAGCGGACGCCGCATATCTTCCCATCGGAGTTCATTCGATGCCGAAGATCTCAAAGGACACTACGGACAGAAACCGTACCTCGCCCTTTGCGTTTACGGGTAACAAGTTCGAGTTCCGTATGCCCGGCTCCGCAATGTCCATCTCCAGCCCCAATACCACGCTTAACACCGCAGTAGCCGAGGTGCTTTCCATATTTGCGGACAGACTTGAAAAGGCGGAGGACGTAAAGCGCGAGGCACTTGATATTATTAAAACAACCGTAAAAGAGCATAAGCGCATTATCTTTAACGGAGATAACTATACCGAGGAATGGCAGAACGAGGCGCGCGAGCGCGGACTTGCCAACCTCAAGACCACGGTCGATGCGCTCCCTTGCCTTGTAAGCGAGAAGAGCATTCGCGTGTTCGGTAAGCACGGCGTGTATTCCGAGATTGAGCTTCGCTCCCGCTACGAAATACTGCTTGAAATTTACTGCAAGACGCTTAATATTGAGGTTCAGACGATGCTTGAAATGGCAAGACGCGATCTGTACCCCACAGTCTGCAAGTACGTTGGTGATTTTGCGGCGGCGTTCAATGCGCGTGTTACTGCGGAGGGAAGGATCCCCGCAAGCGCAAAGCGCGAGCTTGATAAGCTTTCCGAGCTTGAGGATACGCTGTACGTAAGGATGGAAAACCTTAAGGCTCTTTCCGACGAGGCCGCAAGTATGAAGAAGGAGACCTACCGCCTTGCTTGCTTCTATTGCGACGTGGTTATCCCCGCAATGAACGAGCTGCGTGCGGTTGCGGATGAGCTGGAGATGCACATCCCGCAGGATATATGGCCCTACCCGAGTATCGGTGATATGATTTTTAAGAAGGTGTAAAACAATGGAAAAGAAGAATTTTTATATAACCACGGCAATTGCATATGCTTCCCGCAAGCCCCACTTCGGTAATACCTACGAGGTGATCGCTACCGACGCTATCGCAAGGTATAAGAGAGCGATGGGATATGACGTATATTTCTGCACCGGTACCGATGAGCACGGTCAGAAGATCGAAAACCTTGCAAAGGAAGCGGGAATCACCCCCAAGCAGTACGTTGACGGTGTTGCGGGAGAAATCAAGCAGGTTTGGGACGGAATGAACACCTCCTATGACTACTTCATCCGTACCACCGATGCAAACCACGAGGAAGCGGTTAAGAAGATCTTTGCTAAGTTCTTCAAAAACGGCGATATTTATAAGAGCAAATACGAGGGCTGGTACTGCACGCCCTGCGAGTCCTTCTTTACCGATACGCAGGCTGTTGACGGCAAGTGCCCCGATTGCGGCAGACCCGTACAGAAGGCAAGCGAGGAGTCGTATTTCTTCAATATGAACAAGTATGCCGACAGACTGCTTGAGTATATTGACACTCATCCCGACTTCATTGCCCCCGAGTCCAGAAAGAAGGAAATGGTAAACAACTTCCTTAAGGCAGGCCTTCAGGATCTTTGCGTTTCCCGTACCTCCTTTAAGTGGGGCGTGCCTGTAGATTTTGACGATAAGCACGTTATCTACGTTTGGGTGGATGCGCTTTGCAACTATATTACCGCACTCGGTTACGATCCCGATAAGAGCTATGAGGAGCAGAGTGAGCACTTCAAGAAGTATTGGCCCTGCGACGTGCATATCATCGGTAAGGATATCCTCCGCTTCCACACCATCTACTGGCCCATCTTCCTTATGGCGCTCGATCTTCCCCTGCCCAAGCAGATCTTCGGTCATCCTTGGTTCAACTTCGGCACCGACAAGATGTCCAAGTCTCGCGGAAACGTTATTTACGCAGACGAGCTTGCCGAGCGCTTCGGTGTTGACGGTGTAAGACATTACGCACTTGCGGAAATGCCCTTTGCCGCCGACGGAAGCATTACCTACGAAAACGTTATCAAGCGCTTCAATACCGATCTTGTAAACAACCTCGGTAATCTCGTTAAGCGTACCCTTGATATGCAGAAGAAGTATTTCGATAAGGAAATACAGGCTCCCACCTGCACCGATGCACTTGATGCGGAGCTGAAGGAAGCGTGCGTTAAGGCATACGAGGGCGTTATCGCAAATATGGATACCTTCCATATCGCTGACGCGATCGACTGCATTTTTGAGATGTTCAACCGCGCAAATAAGTATATCGACGAAACTACCCCCTGGACCCTTGCGAAGGACGAGAGCATGAAGGCACGCCTCGGCACCGTTCTTTACAATCTGCTGGAGGCTATCCGTTGGGGCGCCGTTATGCTTAACCCCTTCATCCCCGGAACCTCCGAGGAGATATTTGCCGAGCTTGGCACCGATAAGTGCGGCTTTGACAGCATCGGTACCGTCGATAAGTTCTGCGGTATGGAAAGCGGCAAGTGTGTTGCCGACAGTAAGGTTCTGTTTGCAAGAATAGACGAGGCAAAGATGCTCTCCGAGCTTGAGGCAGAGCTTGATGCAAAGCGCAAGGCTGCAGAGGCAGAGGCGGCAAAGGCGCAGGCAAAGCTTGAGGCACCCGAAAAGATGCCCGAGATCAACTTTGATGCATTTATGGCTGTTGAGATGCGCTGTGCAAAGATCATCGCTTGCGAGAAGGTAGAAAAGTCCAAGAAGCTTCTCAAGATTCAGGTGGACCTCGGCTACGAGCAGCGTCAGGTCGTTTCCGGTATCGCGAAGTACTACACCCCCGAGCAGCTTATCGGCAAGAAGGTTGCAATGGTAACCAATCTTGCACCTGCAAAGCTTTGCGGAATCGAGAGCTTCGGCATGATTCTTGCATCCGGTGAGGAGGACGTGCGCGTTCTGTTCCTTGACGATGCGGTAGAGCTTGGAGCAAGGATAAGATAATGTTTGACACTCACGCACACTATAATAACGACCGTTACGACGGGGAGTATGAGGGCGGAGTTGCCGCAATGCTCGACTACGTCTACGCAAACGGTGTTACCCATATCATAAACGTCGGCTGGGATATTGCAAGCAGTATCCTTGCCGCCGAGCAGGCAAAAAAATACCCCGGCAGAATGTATGCTGCCGCGGGTATGCACCCCTCCGATGCGCAAAAGGTGCATCGATTTGACACCTCTCTTGCCGCACTTGACGATCTGCTCGCGCGCAGAGACGAGCTTGGTATCGTTGCGCTTGGCGAGATCGGTCTTGACTATCATTACGAGGATACGGACAGAATCAAGCAACGCATAATGTTCCGTAAGCAAATGGAGCTCGCGAGAAAGCACGGTGTGCCCGTAATAATCCACGATAGGGATGCGCATGCGGACAGCCTTGAGATGATTCGTGAATTCCCCAACGTTACCTGCGTGCTTCACAGCTTCAGCGGTAGCGCGGAGATGGCGAAGGAGGCGGTAGCGCTTGGCTCGTATATCTCCTTTTCCGGCACCGTAAGCTTTAAAAACGCGCCCAAGGTGCGTGCCGCCGCGGCTGTCGTGCCGAAGGACAGACTGCTTATGGAGACGGATTGCCCCTTCCTTGCGCCTCATCCTCACAGAGGAGAGCTGAATCACTCCGGTCTTATGCGCTTCACGCTGGAGGCGCTTGCCGCCGCACGCGGTGAAGAGGCGGAGGAAACCGAAAGAATCACAACGGAAAACGCAATGCGTTTCTTTGGTATTTCATTATGATGACTATTACCTACACGGTGGGAAACGGTCTCTACGTTAATATGACGAACCGTTGTCCCAACAACTGCACCTTCTGCATTCGCAATAACGGCGAGGGTGCATACGGCAGCAACAGCCTTTGGCTTGATTACGAGCCAACGGAGGATGAGGTTTTCGACGCTATCGTGGCGGCTGATCCCACCAAGCATTCCGAGCTTGTGTTCTGCGGCTACGGCGAGCCTACCGAGCGCCTTGACCTGCTTATCTCAGTTAGCCGCCGCATAAAGGAAAAATATCCGGACGTAACCATCCGCGTAAACACTAACGGTCTTTCCGACCTTATTGCGGGCAGAGATACCTCCGCCGATTTTGCGGGTGCGGTGGATATAATTTCCGTGAGTATGAATGCCGCGTCTGCGGAAAAATATCACGAGGTATGTATCTCCAAGTTCGGTCTTGAGGCGTACGGCGCAATGCTGAAGTTCTGCGGCAACGTAAAGCACCACGTAAAAAAGGTAATGCTTTCCGTTGTAGAGGGTACTATCTCCGATGAGGAGATAGAGATCTGCCGCAAAAATGCCGAGGCTGTCGGCGTTGAGCTTCGCGTACGCGAATATATAGCTCCCGAAAATTGATAAAAGCGCCCCACAGCCTTGGCATTGATAGCAAGCGGTGGGGCGTTTTGCTTTTTCCTAATTCACTTACATATCATACGACGTAAAATCGGAGGCATAGTATGCTCGATCTGCTAATTAAAAACGGCACGGTTATAGACGGTACCGGCAAGCCCGCTTGGAGTGGTAATATCGGCATCAAGGACGGAAAAATTGTTTTTGCCGCCTCTGATGCGGATGCCGCGCGCGTTATTGATGCCACGGGCAAAATTGTCAGCCCGGGCTTTATAGATGCACATTCCCACGGCGATGGACCCCTTGGTACGGAAAGCGGCAGACTTTTCAAAACGCCGCAGGGCGTAACCACCGAAATATGCGGTAACTGCGGCGGAACACGGCTTGCGGTTTACAATGACGGTAATCCTATCGTCGAAAATGCCGATTTCGGAACCTTTGCGCGTATGCTTGATTACGCG
>JAFOAB010000309.1 GCA_017382555.1 Clostridia bacterium | reverse complement strand
GTGTTCGTCATCGGCGCGGCGGTGTTTCTGCTCACGTCGGGGGATAGCCTCACGGCGGAGGGGATATACGAGCGTCTTGCGGGCAGTAACAGAATAGTCACCGCTCTGCTGATAATTTTGCTTTTTGCAATAAAAAGCATGACGGTGTTCGTGCTTTATAACATTCCCGTTGCCGCCGCAGGTCTGCTTTTCCCGTTTTGGGAGGCGCTTATTATCAATTTGATCGGCACGGCTATCTGCGTTTCGCTTCCGTACTTCGTCGGTCGCTCGCAGGCGGGCGGACCGCTTATGCAAAGAGCGCTTGAAAAGAATGCGCTTCTGCGCAGAGTGGCGGAGGGAGAGCGTGGGCATACGTTTGCGCTTTCGCTCACCTTACGCGTGCTAAGCCTGCCAAGCGATCTTCTTGGGCTGTTCTTCGGCACAATGAAGGCAAGCTATCCTGCGTTTTTTGTAAGCAGTATGCTCGGCATAACACCCGGTATGATATGGGTAACGCTTCTCGGCGGTGCCGCTGTCGGCAGGGGTAGCCCGGCCTTTTGGGTGATGCTCGGCATTGATGCTGTGCTTATCGTTATTGCTTTTTTTACCTTCCGCAAAAAATACGGAAGGATAAAATAGCAAGTTGACACTGCCCGTGCGGTGTGGTAGAATGTAAGAAGTAAATAATACGAGGTGGAAAATGCCCGATACCTTTGAGCTTTGGGACGCGATATACACGTTCCTCATTTCCATGGTGCCAATAATCGAGCTGCGCGGTGCGATACCGATAGGCGCGGCAATGGGATTGCCGTGGTACGTAAATTACATAGTCAGCGTTATCGGCAATTTTCTGCCGGTGCCGTTTATTTTGATCTTCATCCGTGCAATTTTGAACTGGATGAAGGGTGTGCCGAGGCTTGCGAAGATAGCCCTGTGGCTTGAGGCGCGTGCGGCTAAAAAATCGGACAAGGTAAGCAAATACGCAACGATAGGTCTGATGCTCTTCGTTGCCATTCCCGCACCCGGTACGGGCGCCTGGACCGGCTCGCTTATCGCGGCACTTATGGAGATGCGTCTGAAGCACTCGCTTATCTCCGTGTTCTGCGGTGTTATCATTGCGGGCGCGGTAATAACGCTTATTGCCTACGGTGCGCTCGGATTTCTTGATTTTTTGCTGTAAAAAAGCGAATTCGGTATTGCAATTTGCATTTTTATATGTTACAATTACGCAGTTAAATAATAAATTCTTATCAAGAGTGGCGGAGGGACTGGCCCGATGAAGCCCGGCAACCTGTTTGCAAAAGCAAAAAAGGTGCTAAATCCCGAGAGATGAGATACAAAGCACTCTCGGGTAGTCGGGGGTGCTTTTTTACGCCGAAAGAGGAAAAAATGGAAAGAAAGCTTTTTACAAGTGAATCGGTTACAATGGGTCACCCCGATAAAATGTGTGACCGCATAAGCGACTCTGTGCTTGACGCTATCCTTGCAGTGGATCCCGCTGCCCGCGTTGCGTGCGAGTCCTTTACCACCACCGGTGTTGTTTGCGTAATGGGTGAGATAACCACTACCGCACATCCCGATGTGGAGGAAATAGTAAGAACCGCGGTTCGTGAGATCGGCTATACCCGCGCAAAGTACGGCTTTGATGCTGATACCTGCGCAGTGCTCAACTCCATCCACGGTCAGTCCCCCGATATTGCTATGGGTGTTGACAAGTGCCTTGAGGCAAAGCAGGGCGAGAGCGACGGTCTTGACACCGGTGCGGGCGACCAGGGACTTATGTTCGGCTATGCGTGTGACGAAACGCCCGAGCTGATGCCCCTTCCCATCTCCCTTGCACACGCGCTTGCAAAGCGCCTTGACGAGGTTCGCCTCTCCAAGACCCTGCCCTACCTCCGTCCCGACGGAAAGACTCAGGTAACCGTTGAGTACGAGGGTGATGAGCCCGTTCGTCTGGAGGCTATCGTTGTATCCTCTCAGCATGATCCCGAGGTTACTCAGGAGCAGATCCGCGAGGATATCTGCCGCGAGGTTATCTATAAGATCTGCCCCGCAAAGCTTATTGATGAGAACACCAAGATATACGTAAACCCCACGGGACGCTTCGTTGTGGGCGGTCCTCAGGGTGATACCGGTCTTACCGGCAGAAAGATCATCGTTGACACCTACGGCGGATACGCACGTCACGGCGGCGGTGCATTCAGCGGTAAGGATCCCACGAAGGTTGACCGCAGTGCTTGCTATGCCGCAAGATATCTTGCAAAGAATATCGTTGCCGCAGGCCTTGCACGCCGTGCGGAGGTTCAGCTTGCATACGCTATCGGCGTTGCGCGTCCCCTTTCCGTACGTGTTGACACCTTTGGTACCGGTAAGATAAGCGATGCGGAGATTGCGGAAAAGGTAAGCGCACTCGTTGACCTCCGCCCCGCCGCTATTATCGAGAAGTTCGGTCTCCGCCGCCCCATCTACCGTCAGCTTTCCGCTTACGGCCATATGGGCAGAGAGGATCTGAACGTGCTGTGGGAAGCAAGAGATCTTGCAGAAAAGCTGAAATAAGCTGAAAATAAATGTTATACCTTATGCCCCGAAAGATCCTTCGCTTCGGTACGCCCTTTCGTGTCATTCTCGAGCAACGCGAAGAATCTCGAAAGGGCGTACCTCCGCTCGAGGATGACATTGGGGCATAAGGCGGTATAATGAGAGTGGCACCCCTTCGGTTTTGGCATATCCTGAAATCGGAGGGGTGTTATGTTTGAGATATTTATTTGCGTTTTTGCCGTTTACGGAGTGTTTTGCGCATTAAGAGAGCTTTATCTGATAATAGACAGAAAAAGCCGTGCGTCGGAGGAGAAAAGTGAGAGAAGAATTAAAAGAAAATGAACAAAAGCTTTCCGGCGCGGTAACGCAGGTGGTGTATAAAAGCGAGGATACGGGGTATTCCGTCGTGCGCATCCAAAGCGGCAAGGAGGAATACACCCTTGTCGGCATTATGCCCGATATTGCGGAGGGCGAAACGCTTACCGCAATCGGCGAGTGGATGAAGCATGCCGAGTACGGCAAGCAGCTGCGTGTAAAGGAATACGAGCGTCAGCTCCCCGCAGGTGCGGAGGCAATGCTCCGCTATCTCGCATCGGGTGCCGTCCCCGGTATCGGACCGAAAACGGCAGTAAAGATAATAGACCGCTTTGGCGAAAAAGCCTTTGAGATACTGGACAAGCATCCCCTCTGGCTTGCGGAGATCCCCGGTATATCCGCAAAAAAGGCGCGTGAGATAGGCGAAAGCTTTGGAAAAAGATCGGGTATGCGCTCGCTTCTTATGATGTGCGGCGACATTCTTTCCCCCGCTATGGCTATGCGCGTGTATAAAAGATGGGGAAGTGCCTCCGCACGACTTGTGGAGGAAAATCCCTATCGCCTTGCGTCTGAATTTGAGGGCATCGGCTTTGCGCGTGCGGACAAGCTTGCCACCGCCATCGGCTTTGCGGGTAATGCCGCATATCGCGTGCAGTGCGCAATTTGCCACGTGCTTGACTCCGCGTCCGCAAACGGGCATTGCTGTTTGCCGCCCGATATGCTTGCGGACGAGGTATGCCGCCTTATTTCTGCGGATGCGGAAACGGTAAACGCACAAAGGGACGAGCTTATCAAATGCGGTGAGCTTGTGTGCGAGGGGCATACGGGGCTTATCTTCAGGCGCAATATGTGGAATGCGGAGCGCGACGTAGCCCAGCGCCTTGCGGAGATAGACGGAAGCTGTGCGCGTATCGGCATTGAGGATGCGGACGGAATAATAGCGATGATAGAGGCGGAAAGCGGAATAAAATTCGCACCGCTTCAAAAACGCGCTATCTTCAGCGCCGTGGAATCGGGCGTTTCCGTAATTACGGGTGGTCCCGGAACGGGTAAGACCACCGTTATACTTGCGCTCATCCGTATTTTTGAGGAGATGGGACAGGAATGCGCCCTTGCCGCCCCCACGGGCAGAGCCGCAAAGCGAATGAGCGAGGCAACGCGCCACGAGGCAAAAACGATCCACCGCCTGCTTGAAATGGATTTTCAGGGTGAGGAGGCGGAGCCGCAGTTCTTGCGCGACGAAAAAACGCCCATTGAGGCGAGAGTAATAATAATTGACGAAGCAAGTATGCTGGATATATATCTGTGCCGTGCGCTTCTGCGTGCGGTGCGTAACGGCTGCAGGGTTATCTTTATCGGAGATAACGATCAGCTTCCCCCCGTCGGTGCGGGCAACGTGCTTGCAAGTATTATAGAAAGCGATGCGTTCTCCACCGTCCGACTTACGGAGATATTCCGTCAGGCGGAAAAAAGCCTTATCGTGCGTAACGCGCACGCGGTAAACAGGGGTGAGATGCCCGTAACCGACAGCACCACGGAGGATTTCTTCTTCCTTGTGCGCGATAACGCGCAGACGTGTGCGGAGACGGTTGCGGATCTTTGTGCGCGCCGCCTGCCGAAAAGCTATGGCGATATGGGCAAGCGCGGGGTGCAGGTCATCTGCCCAAGCCGTCGCGGTGCCGCAGGTACGGAAAATCTGAATATCATTTTGCGCGATCGCCTTAATCCCGCAGCCCCCGGCAAGGCGGAAAAGGAGATAGGCGGAAGGCTGTTCCGCGAGGGCGACAAGGTAATGCAAACGCGCAATAATTATGAGCTGGAGTGGAAGCTCGGCACCCGTGAGGGCAGGGGAGTGTTCAACGGCGATATCGGAACGCTTCTGAAGTTCGACCCGTCAACGGGCGGAGCGCAGATACGCTTTGACGATAGAGTTGTGCAGTATCCCATAGCGGATTTTGAGGATATAGAGCACGCATATGCAATAACGGTGCACAAAAGCCAAGGCTCTGAATATCCGATTGCGGTAATACCGCTTAGTGCGTGTGCGCCCATGCTGCAAACGCGCAATATGCTGTATACGGCTATAACCCGCGCGCGCACCTACGTTATTTTGGTGGGCAGTAAGCAGATACTTGAGAATATGGTGAATAATGACAGCCGTGCGGTGCGCTACAGCGGACTTGCGAGAAGGATATGTGAGCTTATTCCAAATGGATAAGCTCACAGCGATATAAATCCCTTGAGGGATTTGCGATATTCCAAGGGAACGATATGCCCTTCGGGCGCGATATGTGCCCTTCGGGCACGAGAAAGGTTAGAAGCGAAAGGGATTTATATCATATCGCAACCTGTAGGGCAGGGGCTTGCTCCTCACGCCAAATACGATGTGGAAACGATGGGCGGATATGGAATCCGCTCCTATTTGCGCTGTCATCCTTGAGTGAGTTATGCCCTTTCGAGATTCTTCGCTACGCTCGAGAATGACAGCGAAAGGGCATAATGAAGCGAAGGATCTGCGCAAAAAATCAATACGATTACCGCGAAAAAAACACCGAAAATTTCTTTTCGGTGTTGCTTTTTAGATAAGCGTATTATATAATTAATAATGTATAGTTATTTGTAGAATTTTTGAAGAAATATCGCCGTTTTTACGGCTTATATAGTGGAAGTAGAATGAGCAGAGATATAGGAATCGATCTCGGAACGTCGAACGTTCTTGTCTCCATCGGTGGCAAGAGCATACCCGTTAAGGAGCCGTCTGTCGTTGCGGTTCGTAAGGATACGGGAGAAATAGTTTGCTTTGGCGAGGACGCGCAAAAGATACTTGGACGCGCCCCCGCTAATATTCACGTCGTTAAGCCCTTGCAGGATGGAGTTATCAGCCAATACGGCCTTACCGTAAAGATGCTGCAGTACTTTTTGCGCAAGGCTATCGGCACGCAGATAATAAAGCCCAGAATATTCATTTGTATCCCCGGTGACATCACGGAGGTAGAGGAAAAGGCGGTATACGATGCCGCAACCGGTGCGGGCTATACCCGCCCGATGCTTATCTCCGAGCCTGTTGCGGCCGCTATCGGTGCGGGCGTGGATATCTCCAAGCCCACGGGCAATATGGTGGTGGATATCGGAGGCGGCACCACGGACGTTGCGGTAATTTCCCTTGGCGGAGTTATTGCATCCAAGTCCATCAAGGTGGCGGGCGATAAGTTTGACGAGGCGATAGTACGTTACATAAGAAACGTGCATAACGTACTCATCGGTGAGCGCACCGCGGAAAGATTGAAGTGCACCATCGGAACTCTTGTTCCGTCCGATCCGCGCTTTGCGGATAAGTATATGGACGTGACGGGCAGATGCCTTGCGCGCGGTCTGCCGAAGTCTGTACGCGTTTACCCCGCGGATATCAAGAACGCACTTACAGACCCCATAAATCAGATACTCGATGCAATTACCGAGGTAATTGATAACACACCTCCGGAGCTTGATGGAGATATAGTAAATAACGGCATCCTCTTAACGGGTGGCGGAAGTATGCTTGCCGGTCTTTCGGAGGTAATCACCTCCTGCATCGGCGTACGCGTGCGCATCCCCCCAAATGCCGAGCAGTGTGTTGCTATCGGTGCGGGGCGCGCTATGCGCTTCTTCAGCGAGGGACCTGCGGAAAGAGCTTTGTACGGAAAGTATTTGAGATAATATAATGAAATTCTTATCGCGTTTTCTTTATTGGCTGTTTTCACCCGAAAAGCTGATTAAGCCTGAAAAAAGGCTTGGAGATCTGCCGAGCTCAAAGGAGCTGTACGGTGGATTTTTGAAGCTTGCGTGGCCTACGATGCTTGAGTCCGCCGTAACGGCGATGACAAGCTTTGTTGATACCATGATGGTCGGCACTCTTTCCACCGCCGCCATCAGCGCTGTGGGACTGACAGGTCAGCCCCGTCTTTTGATATTCGCATTCTTCTTTTCAATAAATGCCGGTATAACCGCTGTGGTTAGCCGCAAAAAGGGGCAGGGAGACCGTGACGGCGCAAATGCCGCCATGCACACGGGACTGCTCCTTTGCCTTGCAATGGCGGTGGTAGCGTTTACGCTTGCATCCGTATTCTCCGTGCCGCTTTTGAAGTTTGCGGGCGGAACGGGTGAAAATGCCGCGATACTGCCCGAGGCACGTGTATACTTCCTTATTACCGTTGCGGGCGTGTGTATAAATGCCTTCGGTATGGCGATAAATGCCGCACAGCGTGCCTGCTCCAACACAAAAATAGCCTTCCGCACCACGCTTATCGCAAACTCGGTAAACGTAGTGTTTAACTACCTACTTATAAACGGTCATTTCTTCTTCCCCCGTCTTGAGGTGAGGGGTGCGGCAATCGCAACCCTGCTCGGCAATATATGCGCTTGTACCGTTTCCGTTATGTCCGTTCTTAAGAGGGACGGATATCTGAAGCTTTCGTTTGCCCGTCTGAAGCAGATAAGCGTACGCTATATGGGTATGATAGGCCGTGTTTCCATGGGTACGGGGCTTGAACAGCTTTTCTTGCGTACGGGTATGTTTATGTTCGCCAAGGTGGTTGCGGAGCTTGGTACGGATGAATTTGCAACGCACCAGATATGTATGACGCTCATCTCCATCACCTTCGCATTCGGTGACGGACTCGGTGTGGCGGCATCCGCGCTTGTGGGTCAAAACCTCGGCAAGAACCGCTCCGACCTTTCGGAAATCAGCGCAAAGGCGGCGCAAAGGGTCGGTATGGTCATTTCCGTTGTGCTGTTTACCGTATTTATGTTCGGCGGCAGATGGCTTGTCAGCCTCTTTTCCGACGTGCCTTTCGTTGTTGATACGGGTGAGAGAATAATGCGCATAATTGCCGTTGTTGCGCTCTTCCAGGTCGTGCAAACGATAAACACCGGCTGTTTGCGCGGTGCGGGCGACACGCACTACACCGCTTTCGTTTCGTTCTTCAGCATCGCAATTACACGCCCCATAATCGCCTACGTGCTTTGCTATCCCGTTGGACTTGGCGTTATCGGTGCGTGGATAGCTCTGTTTATAGACCAGACCACTCGCTCCTTTGCCTCCAGCATACGCTTTGCGGGCGGCAAATGGAAAACGATAAAATTAGGATAAAGGATTGGATATTATTATGGATTTTTCCGCTTCTTCGGCTGAAAAGGTGCTTCATTATTTTGAAGAGATAACTAAAATACCTCGCCCCTCCGGTCACGAGGAAAAGATCGCCGATTATCTTGAGGCGTTTATGAATGAGCGCGGCATAAAGTACAGCCGCGACGCAAAGCACAACGTCTTTGCCGTTCTTGAGGCAACCGAGGGCAGAGAAGACGAGCCCGCAATTATGCTTCAGGGCCACACCGATATGGTGTGCGAGGCAGATGAGGGCAAAAGCTGGGACGTTTTAAACGAGGGCGTTACCCTTATCCGCGACGGCGATTGGCTTCACGCGGACGGCACCACCCTTGGAGGGGATGACGGCTTTGCCGTTGCCGTAATGCTTGCGCTGCTTGACGGCGCGGCAGAATCTCACCCCAAGCTTGAGTGCCTCTTTACTTCCGACGAGGAGGTAGGCCTTGGCGGTGCAAACGCATTTGATTTTGCCCCCGTTACCGCAAAGAAGCTTGTAAACCTCGATTCCGAGGAGGAGGATACCATCCTTGTAAGCTGTGCGGGCGGTATGCGTATGGATATGATGCTCCGCTTCGATTTTATGGATTGCGACGGAGTTGCGCTTAAGCTGACCATCGACGGTCTTGCGGGCGGCCACAGCGGTGCGGACATTCATCTTAACCGCGCCAATGCAAACCGCGAGCTTGCAAAGGCGCTTCAGGCGCTTTGCCGTCAGATAAGAGTAAATCTTTGCGCCTTTGAGGGCGGAAGCAAGGATAATGCAATTACTCGCTCCGCTACCGCTATCTTTGCCGTTACGGATATAAAGAAGGCAACGGAGATACTTGAAGCATACAAGGCAGAGCTTTTTGCGGGGCTTTCCGATGAGGATAAGGCAGGCTTCAACTTTACCCTTGAGCGCGTGCTTGCACCCGAAAAGATGCTCTCCCGTGAGGACAGCCGCCGTTGTGCGGAGTTCGTTTCCATTCTTCCTTACGGTGCGCTTGAGTTTAATAACGATCTCGGAATCGTTGAGACGAGTGCGAATATCGGTATAGTGAAGCTTACGGAGGAGGGACTTTCCGTCTCCATGCTTTGCCGCAGTGCAAGTGACGAGAAGCTTGACGGGGTAGATTACATCGTTACCTCGCTTTGCATCTTCCACGGTGCGGAAAAATCCGAAAGAAACCGTTACCCCGGTTGGGCATACTCCAAGGACAGCGCCCTTTGTGCCGAGTACGCCGATGCGTATGAAAAGGTGTTCGGCTCTCGCCCCAAGGTAATGGGCATCCACGCGGGACTTGAGTGCGGAATCTTCAAAAAGAAGGCGCCCGATATGGATATGATCTCCATCGGCGCAAATATGCACGATATTCATACGCCACGCGAGAGAATGTCGATCTCCTCTTGCGAGAGGATTTGGAAGGTGCTTCTCACCCTGTTAAATAATGAAAAATGAAAATTGAATAATTAACGAAGAAGGCCGCGCCATATTATCCTCGTGCGAAGCGAAGGATCTTGGCGCGGCTTTTTGCTTTATAGGATTGCGGGACGTCGAGGGCGCCGTCCCCTACGAGGATGATGCGCATAGGGGGGTTATCGTTTTATCCCTCGTAATCCTCGCTTGCATCGGCAAAGACGGATTTGTCAAAATAATTCATCGGGTCGACTTGCTTGCCGTCAAGCTCTGTTTCGAAGTGCAGGTGGCTGACCTCGGCAATTTCGATAAGTGCGGTCTCGCCGATAACGCCGATGACGTCGCCCGCCTTTACTTCCGTTCCGACCTCAATGCCGCTTGCAAGGGTGTTGTCAAGGTTTTTCATAACGGTTACAAGTCCGCCTGCGTGCGCAATGCTCACGCATCTGCCCATCATCGGGTCGCTCCATATCTCCTTTACGATGCCGTCCGCGGTGCATCTTACCGCCTCGCCCACGGGTGCGGCAATATCAATACCGAGGTGTGCTCGGTAATCGTTCATGGTAAGGGAGCGGATAAGCACGTCGGGGCTGTGGTGCTTTGTAAGTGTGCCGTTTACGGGTACGTCAAGGCGGTCGATCGCCGTCACTGCGGTGGGCGCGGTTTGGGCGGTATCGTCTGTGGGTGCTATGGGCTCACCTGTTACGGGCTCCTCGGTAAGGGAAATGGGTGCGCGTGTGGTAACGGGTGCGCTTTGCGTTACGGGGTCGGTTATCGGGGGAGGGAGCTTATTCTTGCGTGCTCTGTTGGAGGCGGCGGTGATGCCGATTATCAGCGCCATAGCCACAAGCATTACGGCAACGGCGGCGTAGATAAGCTTATCGGGCTCCTTGATTATCGAGCCAAGCCTTTTTCTTGAATTTATCTCTTTCATATGTCTTTTTTTCCTTTCGCGGTTTTGTAGATATTTTTGCCGCACGGAAAATTTTTATTCAGAAAAAATAAGGAAAGAAAAACAATATTGACATTGCATCAAAAAAAGAGATAAAATAATAAAAACAATGAAAACGGCGGAGGTTTTATGGCACGCGCGATGTTTGAGCCTGTATATAAGGAAATATTCCCGTTTTGGGATAAGATAAACGAGCAGGATAAGGACGATATCTGCCGCGGCTCGCTTGCCGTTACCTACAAAAAGGGAACAACTATACACGACGGCAGTGAATGCAGCGGAGTTATACTTGTGCGCACGGGCTGTTTGCGCGTTTATATAATGAGCGACGAGGGCAAGGACGTTACCCTCTATCGCCTCCATGAGGGGGATATATGCGTGCTTTCCGCCTCCTGCGTGCTTGATACACTGACCTTTGACGTTTTTGTGGATGCGGAGGTGGATAGCGAGTGCTACCTTGTTCCCGGTTGCGCGTATGCCGCGGCATCCGAGCATAATAAGGAGATAAAGATATATACGCTCGAAACTGCGGTAAGCCGCTTTTCGGACGTTATGTGGGTTATGCAGCAGATACTCTTTATGAGTATGGATAAGCGCCTTGCCATCTTTCTGTGTGACGAAAGCTCGCGCATCGCATCGGACGTTATCGAGCTTACGCACGAGCAGATAGCAAGGTATATGGGCTCGGCGCGCGAGGTAGTTTCCCGTATGCTCAAGTATTTTGCAAGCGAGGGGCTTGTGGAGGTCTCAAGAAAGGGAGTAAAAATACTTGATAAGCGTGCGCTGAAGGCGCTTGCAATGTAAGAAAACCGCATTTCCGTATGTAGATTACGGAAATGCGGTTGTTTTTATTCGTTTACGTCAAAGGTAAGGGACGCAGTGCGAAGTCCGTCAGCAAACGCATGTAAGGTGCATTTACCGCTTTCCTTTGCCAGCTTAACGCACACGGTTGCCTTGCCCATCCACATTTTACGAATATTGGAATATATCGTCTTGTGGTCGGTAACGG
>JAFOAB010000308.1 GCA_017382555.1 Clostridia bacterium | reverse complement strand
GTGGAAATTACCGCACTGCGCGGTATGGAGCCGAGCCGTGTTTCCCGCACCGATTGTGAGGGATGGGATAAGGTTGCGAGCGCCGTGGCTTCCACCTGGCGCGGATGCATCGTTTCCCCGTATCTGATGGTTCAGTGCTCCGATTCCCGTCACTGGGGCAGACTTTCCGATAGAGTTTACCGTTTTTCCGCTATGGATCTCACAAGTGAGGAGAGAGCCACCATTCACGGAAATAACGAGAGCATCCGTCTTGAAACCGCAAAGAGCGCGGTTGAATTCTATATTCGCCTTATGAGGCAATGCTGATAGGAGGCATAATGAATTTTTTTGAAGGATTTATTAGCGGATATTCCGATTTTCTTCACGTGTTTGCCGAATTTGTTGTAAATACATTGGAGCTTATCGGTATACTTATCATTGTTTTCGGCTCGATAGGCTCCCTTGCCAAGCTTCTCGTCGTTGCGCTTCGCAAAAAGCCGACAACGATAATTATCGACCTCGGAAAAACACTTGCGTTTGCGCTTGAGTTTAAGATGGGTGCTGAGATAATCAACACCGTTATCGTGCGCGATCTGCGTGAGCTTGGTATCCTTGCGATAGTAATTGTCATACGCGCCTTGCTTGCTATCCTTATCCATTGGGAGATAAAGATGGAGAAGGACGAAAAGAAAATGCTTGATAAGTAAAAAAAGATGCGTGCTCCGATGAGCACGCATCTTTTTTTTACTTATTTCTTCTTTTTGGTGAGCAGAAGAACAATGGCAATACCGCCTATAACGATTACAGCAATCAAAACGTACAAAATTACGTCGCCGGAAGAGCTTGTACCGGGAGTGGTGGTAGGCTCATCGGTTGAGGGTGCATCCGTAACTACGGGTGCGCTTGCGTCAACCGTTATCGTGAAGGTGGTAGTAATTCCGCTGTAGCTATCATTGCCTCTCAGCGTTGCGATAACCGTGTAGGTTGCCGCCTTGTCAGCTGTGGGAAGTCCGTCGATGTACTTCGGGGAATCGCCGTTCTTTTCTCTGTATTTGAATTCGATGGTACCGAACTTTTCGGCGGTGTAGCTTTCTCCGCTCGTAAATGAGGGAACCGGTGCTACGGAAGAGCCGATGCCGACGGTAACGTCCTCGAAGCTCATAAAGTCCTCGGAGCCTGTTTCAAAGCCCTTCAGCTTCTTTACGATAGGCATGGGGTTTACCTTTGCTTCAAATACTGTTGCAAGTGCCGCAGGCTTACCTGTGCCCTCACCGATCTTCACGCCGTCCGCCGTTACGGTGTATTCCTCTGCAATCATATATCTGTCGCCCTTATTGGTGGTTCCCATATATGCGTGATATATGATGTAGTTGATCGTTCCGTCGGGGGATGTGGTGTAGCAGCAGTGACCTGTGCCGTTCATTTCCGCATTTTTGGTAAGAATAGGCTTGGGATACTTATACCAGCTGTCATAGCTTATGGGATCGTCACCGACGAGCTTCAATTGACCGAGGCAGTATTCCGTCGTCCAGTAGCCGGAGCCGCAGTAAAGCATAAATACCTCACCGTTGGGTCCGGTTACGATTGCAATACCCTCAACTACCTCGGGGTAAATCTTACCGTCGGAGCCTATCGAGTAGGTCGCTCCGTTCTTTTCCCAAGGCTCGGTGGGCTTACAAATAACAGCGGTCTCGCCCGTTGCAATCCAAGGAGTCTTCATTTTGGAAATGTGCATGGTCTGGTATCTGTGATTTGGCTCGTTCACCTCGGATACCCAGAAGCAGTAAAGCTGTCCTTTAATTATAGCAAAGGTCTGGCCGATCGTCCAAACGCTGTTTACGGTTGGATCAGTGTCGCTCGTTATCTTTGCAGGGACGTTTACCTGCTTGGTTTCGGGATGGCCGTAAGCACCCTGAGGATCGTCCGTGAGCGCCTTAAGCACGTACATTCTGTGGTTAGCGTTGTCACCGTCATCGCACGCAACAAGCAAATACCAGCCTGCCATATCGGGCGTGAAGGAATCGCTATCAAAATCCTCGGCAGAGAAGTAGTGAAGCTCGGGCGACCAAAGGTTCTTGGAATACATTTTGCCGCTTGCGGGCTTGAATACGGTAACGAGGGGAGCGTGTGCAAGATCACCGAGGTTGGTTGCCTTTGCAACGCCGATGCTGCTGCCGGAGGTTCGTGTGAAGTAATAGTAGCCGTCTCTGTACGTTACCCACGGGTCGCCTGCCGCGACAACGGGGTTCTGATACGTTGCGGTGCCGTCTTCCTGTGCGAAGATGTCAACATTGCTGCCAACGGTGATGTGGGGCTCCATTCTGCCCTTGAATTCATCGGGACCGAGGATGTCGGTAACGGAGCTGAATTCACCTCCGTTAAGCTCTAGGTACATATTGCCGTTAAGCATTGCGCTCGTGTAATACGCAGGGGCAATCTTGCCGATGATCTTACCGCCGTTAAGCGTGTACTTCAATTCACCACTGTAGGTGGTGTCCTCGTTCTTGCCGCAGCCGTAAAGACCTGCGTGAAGAGTTCCGCCGTTTACGGTTACCGTTACGTTGCCCGTAAAGGAAGCAGTACCAACGGTATATACGGGGCCGTAGAAGTCACCGCCGTCAATTGTCAGGGTTGCGTTTGCATCGGTGATCTTCGCGGTTGCGGTGTTGTTACCGAGGTAAAGCTCGTTGAATTCGCCGGACTTTACGGTAAAGGAATAAGTACCGCCGAAGGAAGCGGACTTTCCTACAATAATGTTGGGGTAATTCGAGTAAGCTGCGGGCTTGGTTATTGCAACACCCTCACCGATGCCCGAATTAAATGCATTGAACTTAAGCGTGGTGGAGTCGGAATTGATGGTAATGTTAACGTCGCGGATTGTTACGTTGCCGTTGAAGTTGACATTACCGCCAAGTAGGATGTATGCACCGCTTGTGCGGTAATCGTTGCTTCCGTCAACGGAGGTGATAATGATATCGCCCTTGGTCTGCGGAAGCGTTGTCTCGCGGTCAATGGTAAGGGGACCGCAAAGCACGACTACACCGCCCGTCTCAGCAAGCGCGGTGAAGGCATCTTGAAGGCTTGCGGGATCGCTAATGGAAAGTCCTTTACCCGTTGCCCCGCCCTTTGTATAGACGGTCTTTACGTTGCTTACTGAGGGGAATATGTCTGCAATCTTTTCAAAAAGCTTTGCATCAAAATTCTCGGTGCTGTAGGTAAGCGTATTTGCGTCGTTTTTCGCAACGTTCTTTGCGGAAACGGAGCCAAGCTTACCAAGCTGTGCGGAAAGGGTTACGGCACCCTTTGTGCCGTCAAAGATTGCCTTATCAAGCTCACCGCCGTTAACGTAGATGGAGATGCTTGCGTTGGTGGAGTCCGATTCGGATGCCGCGGCAATTTGTACCTTACCTCCGCTTACGTCGATAGCACCGACCTTGGAGGCGTCCTGTCCGTTCTTGGAGGCGTAAACAGCCTTGATCTCGCCCGCACCTATAAATACGGAGGAATCCTTTGTGCTGTCTACGGTGCCGTATACGGTAACGTCGCCGGAGGTAGAAAAGCCCTCCTCG
Source organism: Clostridia bacterium (assembly GCA_017382555.1). Classification (GTDB taxonomy): domain Bacteria; phylum Bacillota; class Clostridia; order Oscillospirales; family CAG-272; genus RUG12395. The sequence continues at coordinate 6,170 of JAFOAB010000308.1, read as the reverse complement.
GTTCTGAAGGCAAATCCGTTAGCGTTTACCGAGTACTTTCCGCTTGTGGGCAATGCAAGTGCAGTAGCACCGCTAAGGGTGTACGTGCCGCTTACGTTAAGCTTGCCGGTATCGGTTATTATTCTGATTGCACCGCTGTGCTCAGGCTCGGTGAAATCGGTAACGGTCATTTCACCGATAATCTCCACATCGCCACCGCTTGCCACAAGCTTGATAGCTTCGGCGAGAGAGCCTATGGGAGTGCTTTCGGATTTACCGTTACCGTTTGCGCCCTCTTTTACGTATGCGTGGCCGTAAACGGTGATTCCGTCAAATATCTTGCCGGACATTTTTGCGATCTGCTCGGCGGTGTAGGAGACGGAGTTGTAGGAGAGATAGCGCTTTGCACCGCTTGCAAGCTCTGCAATAGTGGAGTTGTTCTGATAGATGCTTTCGGTTATCTTGTTAAGGCTACCGCCATCAAGAATAACGGTAGTGTCACCAATTGCGTTGTTAATGTTGAGCGCGGAAACGGTACCGCCGTATATTTCGATATTGCTCTTACCGTCAAGGCGTCTGGTTGCGTCACCGCCCGTGTAGATGCTTGTGACGTTACCGCCGTAAACGCGGATATCACAGCTTCCCGAGAAGTGGTAAAGCGTGGATGCACCGTAAATGGTTTTGATAGAGCCGCCGTAAACCTTAATGCGGGAGGTGCCCGTGTAGGTTATGTTTGCGCTCTTTCTGTCACGGCTGAAGCCTACTACGGTATCGTAGCTACCGCTTTTAATGGTTATGTCACTGCTTTTCGTTGCGGGGGAGTTTGCTTCAGGGGTCTGATATCCGCCGAGGATGAACATGGTCGCAGAGGTGGTTTTAACACCCTCGCCCATTACAAGCTGATTGAAGCGTGCTGCAATAACGGTCTTACCGCTACCGGGATTGATGGTGATGTTTGCAAATTCAGTAGGGCCGTTAAGGGCATATACCATACCGCTTTGCAGGTTGAGCGTAGTACCGTAATTCTTTGTTCCGTCATCTGCGGTAATTACGATCTTTGCGCTGTGCTTCGCTTCCACGTACTGAGAGGTGGCGGAGCCTGTAAGCGAGTGATTGGTGGTAAGAACTATCTTACCGCCCTTGTTGGAGAGCGTGGTAATAGCCATTGCGAGGGTCTTGAGGGCTGTTGCGGGGGTTAAGCCGTCTGCGTTATCGTTGCCCGCTGTGGCATCGAGATAAACGATGCCCTCCTCTGCGGCATTTACCGCAGAGGAGTAGGGAACGATCGAAAACATCATAAAAAGCGAGATTATAAATGCTATATATCTTTTCATTAGTTACCTGCGATTACTTTTTCTTATTGAGGGTGAAAATGAGGACTACGGCACATACGAGGATTACTGCCGCACCGATGATAATAATTACGGTGTCGGAATCAGCGGGAGCCACAGGCTCGGTTCCGGGTGCATCGGTAGTTACGGAGTCGGTTTCAACAACGATGGATGCGTCTACCTTCAGTACGAAGCTGCAGGAAAGTCCGCTGTAATCATCCTTGCCGTCAAGCGTTGCGATTACGGTGTACTCACCCTCTGCATCGGTGGAGGGAAGTCCGTTTGTATACTTCAAATCTCCCTTTGCCTTGTACTTGAATTCAAGCGTGCCGTACTCGTCTGCGGAATAAGCAGCACCGTTTGAAAGGGTGGGAGTTACGTTTACGGTTCCGCCAATGCCTACCGAGGTCTCTGCAATGGAGAGGAAGCTTGCAATCTCGTTCTTCCATCCGCTAAGCTTCTTTATAAGGGGCATAGTGTTTGCGGCGGTGGTATAAACGGTGGAAAGGGAGGTGGGATTACCGTTACCCATACCGATCTTAACACCGTTCTCGGTGTAGGTGTACTCCTCTGCGATCATATATCTGCCACCGGAGGTGGTGGTACCAACGTATGCGTGGTAAACGATGTAGTTGGTCTGTCCGTCGGGGGATACGGTGTAGCAGTTGTGTCCCGTTCCGCAAAGCTCGTTGCTCTTAGTTACAAGAGGCTGAGGATACTTGTACCAGTTTTCATAAACGGTGGGATCGTCGCCGATGAGCTTAAGCTGTGCGATACAGTAGTAAGGAGTCCAGTAGCCGGAGCCTGCGTAAAGGAGATAGGTGTTGCCCTCGGGATCGGTGGTAACGGCAATACCCTCGACAACCTCGGGGTATATCTTGCCGTCTGCGCCAATCTCGTAGGTTGCGCCGCCCTTTTCCCAGGATTCGGTAGGTATACAAATTTCTGCGGTATTGCCTGTGAGGGTCCAGGGATTCTTCATCTTGGAGATATTAAGCGTCTGATATCTGTGATTGGGGTAGGTGTGCTCGGAAACCCACAGACAGTAAAGATTGCCGTTGATGCGCGCATCGGTCTGACCTGCCGCCCATCTGACACCGACAGTGGGATCGGTATCGCTTGTTGTTTTGATCGGGATGTTAACCTCTCCGGTAAGGGGATGTCCGTAGGGACCCTGTGGGTCATCCGTAAGCGCCTTGATGCAATACATTATGTGTATGCCGCCGTTACCGTCATCACAAGCGAGAAGAATGTACCAGCCCTCGGTAAAGTCGGGATCGTCCGGGAAGTCCTCCTGATAGTAGTAGTGAAGCTCGGGGGACCAAAGGTTCTTCGAGTACTCGCGTCCGTCCGGAGGATCGAACACAGTCACCATATCCGCGGTTGCAAGATCGCCGAGGTTAGTCGCCTTGGCAACGCCGATGGAGGAGCCTGCGGTCTTTGTAAAGTAGTAGTAGCCGTCCTTGTAGATCACCCAAGGGTCAGCCGCGGAGATAATGGGGTTTTGGAAGGAGTGAGTTCCGCTTTCCTTTGCAAAGAGGTCAACGCCCGCGCCAATGGTGACGTGGGGAGTCATTCTTCCGCTGAATTCATCGGGACCGAGAATGTCGGTAACACCGTTGAATACGCCGCCGTTCAGGTTGAGGTACATATCACCGTTAAGCATAGCATCGGAGTAGTAAGCTGCGGAAAGCTTGCCGATGTAGGTACCGCCGTTTAAATTGAAGGTAAGATTACCGGAGAAGGATGCGCTCTTTGCCTTGCCGACACCGTATATGCCGGAGCGGATGGTACCGCCGTTTACCGTAACGGTGATGCTTCCCGTAAAGCCCGTTGTGTTGGAGCCGTATACGGAGCCGTAAAACTCGCCGCCGTTGATAACGAGATTTGCGTTGATTTCGGAGTTGTTTGCGCCTTCCTTGTTGTTTACGGCGAATACGCGGTGGAAGGTACCCGAATCAACGGTAAGAGTGTACTCCGCCTTGGAAAATTCGCTGCTCTTGCCTGCCATAAGCTCGGGATACTTTTCGTATTTTTCGGGCTTGGTTACGTTAAAGCCCTGTCCGATGTGCGCGTTATAGGCGTTGAATCGGATAAGGGGAGCGCTCTTGTCTGTGAGTACGTTGAGGTTCTCAAGCGTTACATCGCCGTTGAATGCCCAGGTGTTGCCGAGCACTATCTGCGCGCCGCTCTCGCGGTAGTCCTTGCCGTCCCATACGGAGGTAATGGTAATGGGCTTGCTGTTTGCCGCGCTGTTAAGAGAGGAGGAGATGGTAGCCTGTCCGCAAACTACAATAACGCCGCCGTCCTTAACAAGGTTGAATGCGTTTGTAAGCGTGGTGGGGGTGCCGGAGGAAAGTCCGTTTCCGGTTCCGTCATCGCTTGCAAATACTACCTTGGTGTTGGATACCTCACCAAAGAGGGGAAGGATGGACGCAAATATCTTATCGTCAAACGCACCGGGTGCGTAGGAAAGGTTGTAGGTAGAGCCCTCGGGGCGAGTGCCGTTGATGCCTGCCGCTACAGATCCTACGGTTCCTGCGCTGAAGTTGAGAGTAAGGGACTTCTTTGCGCCTGTGAAATCGGCAGTACCGATCTTACCTGCGGAAAGGGTGAAGGCAACAGCCGCGGAGGTTTCACCGCTTTCGGTGAGTTTGATAGAGGATATCTCCGCACCGCTTGCCTCAATCTGTGCGCTTGTTCCGTCTGCTTGTCCGTTTTTGGATACGTAAACGCTGTCAAGCTTACCTGCGGAAAGGTAAAGCGCAACGCTCTTGGCGGTGTCGGTGGTACCGTAAACGGTGACCTTGCCGCTTGCGGTATATCCGTCGGAGAGGTGGAGACCGTTACCGTTGGCATCGATGGTATAGTTACCCTTGGTTGCAATTTCAAATGCGGATGCGCCGCCAAGAGTGAAGGTGCCGTTGCCGTCAAAAGCAAATGCGCCGACGTTTTCGTGGGAGGTGTAGGTGATGGTACCGGTATGCGCGGGCTCGGTAAACTCGGTAAGCTTATAATCACCTATAACAACAACGGTACCGCCGCTTGCAATTTTTTCGATTGCCTGAGCGAGGGAGCCGGTGGGCTCAGCCTCGGAAAGACCGTTGCCGGTTGCGCCGTCCTTTACATAGACTGTTCCGTGGCCGATTATCTTGTCCGCGAATTTGCCGACAAGCTTTTCGATCTTATCGGTGGTAAATGCCGCGGTGTTGTAGTAAACGGTGCGGGTTGCGGCACTTGCTTGCTTTTGAATTTCGTCGGAGGCATACTTTTCCTCAACCATCAAAACGGTTCCGCCGTCAAGACGAAGGGTGGAATCGCCAACCGTGTTGTTGATGCTGAGCTTATTTACGGTACCGCCGTAAATTTCTACAAGGCTTGTGCCGTTGAGACGTCTTGTTACGTCACCTGCGGTAAACAAGTTGGTAGCCTTACCGTCGTATATTCTAATTTCGGAGCTGCCGGAGTAGTGATTATAAAGAGAAGCGCCGTAGATTGTGGTTACGGTTCCGTTGTAGAGGTAAATATGGGAGGTTCCGGTGTATGTAAGTGTAGCCTCTCCCTTCGTGCGGCTGAAGCCGACAATGGTGGAGTAGGTTCCGCTCTTTACGGTAACGTAGCTGTCAAGCTTTACGTTAGTGCTCTTGGCGGGAGATTCGTAACCGCCTACAAGCCACAGGTTTGCGGAGGACATGGCAAGCCCCTCGCCCATTACAAGCGGGTTGAAGCGTGCGGCAATAATGGTGTTGCCGCTTCCGGTATTGATATTAAGGTTTTCAAATTCCGTAGGACCGTTGAGTGCGTAAACCATAGCGCCCTGAAGCTTCAGGGTAGCATCATAGGTCGTATCGCCGTCCTTTGCGGTAATTATTACGTTGCCCTTGTGCTCGGGCTCAACGTACTGGCTGCTGACGGAGCCGGTTAGGGAAACGTCACCGGTAAGAATAATTCTACCGCCTGCTTCCGCAATTGCGGTCATTGCAGCCTTCAGTGTTTTGAACGGTGCTTCGGGGGAAGTACCTGCGTTCTCGTCACTGCCGCTTGCTTCGTTAAGATATACCTTTGCTTCGGCTGCAACCGTTGCCATAGGCACGGGGATTGCAAGCACAAGCATAAGTGCGGCAAGTAAGAGTGTTAATGCTCTTTTCATAATTGACCTCTCGTTTCTGGATTATAAGGGGTAAATTTTCACATCATAAATTATACATCATAGCGGCATATTTTACAATATATATTTTTGAAATTTATTTATAAATAGTATAATTAATACATAGAATAAGCAAATCATTTGATTTTTTTGGATAAAAAATGAAATTCCGATTTACTTTTCGGGTGTGATGCTATATACTGAACTTAATACCGACAAAGGAGTAATTGTATGAAAAAGCTGAACGTTGCCATAATTGGTCAGGGCAGAAGCGGAAAGAATATCCACGGTGTATATTTCCGCAGTGCGGACAACCTCTACTACGACGTAAAATACGTTGTGGACGCCGAGGAATACCGCAGAGGCGTAGCAGAAGAGCTTCACCCCGGATGCAAGACTTTTTCCGATTATCGCGAGCTCTTTATTTTTGACGATATCGATCTCGTAGTTAATGCCACTTATTCCGAAATGCACTATCCCATTACAAGGGATCTTTGAACCGATCCGTTAAAAACGGACAGTGACAAAAAAGACCTCCTATGGTAGAATTAAGAAAACTACCATAGGAGGATTTTTTATGCCAAGAGAATACAGACGAATGTTAGACTATGAAGATGAGATATTAAAAATGCGCGAGGAAGGAAAAACAAAGCGCGAAATATGCGAAGCATTTGGTTTTACAATGAAGCAAATGAGCAATTTTGTAACAAGGC
>JAFOAB010000307.1 GCA_017382555.1 Clostridia bacterium | reverse complement strand
GGGTGTCCTCGGGCTGTGCGGGAGCCTCGGTAGTAACAACGGGAGCGTCGGTAGCAACGGGAGCCTGAGTTGCAGGAGCATCAGTTGCGGGAGCCTCGGTAACTACGGGTGCATCAGTGGTAGGAGCGTTATCAAGGGGTGCAACGTCCTCGGTAAGTCTGTAAGCAGGACCGTTGTAATCCTTAAGAGCCTCAAAAAATACGCCTGCATCGGGATCTGCGAAAGTGATGGAGAAATTGCCGAGAATGTACATAGCGAAATCGCTTGCCTCGGCAGAGGTCTCATCATACCAAATGTTGAGGGCCCTAACCTTACTTGCGCCAACGAACTTAATGGGAAGTCCGGCTGCATCAACCTGAGAGCCGCCGGCAATAACGAGCTCTACGTCAAAGGGAAGAGCTACAGTGTCATAACCGGGGAAAATTCTCCAGCAGGTTACAACAGCATCCCAATAAACGTATGCCTTGCCGGTGACGGTAAGACCGGTCTGGGTCATGTTAGCCCAACCCATCTGACGAACTGCAAAATCGCCAAGGAACTCGTAGTAAGCGTTGCCGGTAAGTTCGCCGGGATCAACGATCCTACGGGTGTAACCCTGAATGAGGAAGTAAACACCGGACTTAATGGTGATCCAAGTGGTGTCATCCATATAACCGTCATATTCGGAACCAATGTTAGCAAGACCGATAACGCAGAAGCCCTTCATAGCGCTATCGAAGGTATCAGCGGGAGTCTGAAGGATCTCGCCGAAGTACATCTCAAGACCCTCGCCCATGGTAATGTGGTTACCGCGAGCAATAATACGAGGGAACTGGTCAAAGGTATCGTTAACAAGCTTAATGTTCTCGAATACGGTTACACCACTAAGTGCGTACCAGGGGCACTCGAGGGGGAAGGAAAGCTTAGCCTTGTTAGCGGGATCGGCAGAAGTAATGGTGATCTGACGCTCGTGAGCGGGCTCGATAAAGTACTCAGCAACCTCAGCGGTAGCGGTTGCGTTAGCAGAAAGAGTGATAACGTCAACTACCTTAATGGTACCGCCGGTGGTAGCGAGAGCCTTAATAGCGTCTTCAAGAGAGCCAAGGGGTGCGTTTGCAGAGCTACCGTCACCGGTTCCGCCGTCCTTAACGTATACTACAGCCTCAGCTGCAGACGCGGGAACAGCGAAAAGAACGAGAGAGGTAAGAGCTACAATTGCGCAAAGAATAAGAGATGCAATTCTTTTCATTGTTGTAAATTCCTTTCTTATTTTGGTTTGAAACCATATTCATAATAACACGAATTGCAATTTTAGTCAATAGGAAAATTCATTTTATTTTATTAAAAAGATGAAATAACTAACATTGAATTATCCGGAGACTGTACAGACCGAGGTATATCCTCGGTCTGTACAAGTTATTTGGTTAAAGCTATGAAAAAATCCACCTGGGCTTCATAACGCTCGTTAATTTGCTTTTTGTTTGCAAAAAGACTTTGAATAAAGCTTTTCTTACGGAGAACCAAGACCGTATCCTCGGGCAGGGAATCAAAACCCTTTTTATCACCGAGCGGAAGCTTGGAAAGCTCCAACGCATACTCATCATACGCATATTCGGTATCGATGTCGAGATCGGCAAGAGGTACGAATACGTTAAGATGCTTTGTGTCGTCATAAAGAGAGCGATCAAGCAGAAGTATGCAGTATTCTCCGGCCGCAAGAGCGTAATCAAAGTTCTGTAGAGCCTCAGCATTATACGCGCCGTTATACTCGATGCCTTCTTTTATATAGTAATCGGCAAGCTCATCCGAAACGTACACTATAGTACTGAACGCAACCTCCGGAGCATAATCGCCGTCTCTGCAAGCATTCGCCGCGGATTCAACGATATTACCGTAAATGGCCGATGACGCTGCGTAAGCGGGACCGCAATACATAAGGTACATCTCATAATCGGTCTTGTTTAAACCTTGAACGGTAAGTATTACGGCCGCTACGAGCAAGAAAGCTACGATAAATACAGCAATTCGATGCTCCTTTACGAAGGTCGTTACAAGCTCGACAAACGATGCCTTTTCTCCATCGTCATCGGAAAGCGGAGAATTTGTATAATTTTCGTTCATATTTCACCTAAAACATTTACAAAGAGGGAAGTGTGTGCTAAAATATATTAGCCGATAATATTTCCGTCGCGATCGAACAACGGAAGCTTTTCAAGATATATAACGTCGGGTCTCGATGCAGCCTCACCCTCAGCAAGAACGGTGCATATACCAACGGTCACGCCGCCCGCCTGACGAACAAGCTCTCCGAGCGCGTACGCACTCTCGCCGGTAGAAACAACGTCATCGGCAATAAGGATTCTCTTGCCCTTCATAAGCTCCGCATCAGCAGTATCGAGATAAAGGGTCTGTGTCTTTTCGGTGGAAATTGACTTTACGTTACATTCAAATACACCGGACATATAAAGCTTTTTGCCCTTGCGAGCAACGAAGTATTTATCATCACCGCGAAGCTCTGCCATTTCGTGTGCAAGCGGTATGCCCTTGGTTTCGGCAGTGAGAATATAATCGTACTCGGGAACCTTCTTAAGAAGCTCCTTTGCACACTCACGCGAAAGCTCGGGATCGCCAATCATAATGAATCCCGCAATATAAAGATCCTCGGTAACAGGGCAAAGGGTAAGATTTCTCTTGAGGCCCGCAACGTTAAGCTCGTAAAATTTCATAGTTGACTCCTTTTGATTTTATGATATAATTATACCGCATATTTTAAAATTGTCAATAAAACAATAATATTTTCGGAGGTTTATATGCTTACTAAAATCCCCTACGGACGAACTCATATAGATTGCGAGGTTCAGGATAACGAATGCATCGCGGTTCTTGAATCCAAGCTCCACACCATGCATTCCGACGGCAATGAATCGGAGAAGGTCAGAGAGGCGCTCGATAATCCCATTGGAGCCGATAAGCTTGAAAACTGGGCTAAAACCAAGAAAAACGTACTTATCATTACAAGCGATCACACTCGCCCGGTACCCAGCCGTGTTTGTATGCCTCTTATTCTCGAAAGACTTCGTCAAGGCAATCCCGACATTGACGTCAAGATAATTATCGCTACCGGAGTACACAGAGAAACTACCGAAGCCGAGCTTTCCGAAAAATTCGGGGCAGAGCTCTATAATGCAGAGAAGGATAATATCTTCGTTCATGATGCATTCAAAAGCCCCCTTATTAGCCTCGGCACTCTTCCGAGCGGCTGTGAGCTTTCCGTAAACGCAATGGTAAAGGACGCTGACGGTGTTATTGCAGAGGGATTTATAGAGCCCCATTTCTTTGCGGGCTTTTCCGGTGGCAGAAAGAGCGTTCTCCCCGGTATTTCCTCCGCTTCCTCGGTCATGCAGAACCATTGCGCAAAGCTCGTTGGTCACCCAAATTCCAGAACCGGTATTCTTGAGGGCAATCCGCTTCACGAGGATATGGTATACGCATCCAAGCTTTGCAAGCTTGAATATATCGTAAACGTAGTAATCGACGGCGAGAAAAAGGTTGTAAAGTGCTTTGCGGGTCACCCCGAAAAGGCTCACGAAAAGGGCTGTGAATTCGTTGCCGAATACTGCCACGTTGCTCCCGCATATGCGGATATCGTTATGACCTCCAATGGCGGATATCCTCTTGATCAGAACGTATATCAGTCGATAAAGAGCATGACGGCTGCCGAAGCTTCTGTTAATGACGGTGGAGTTATTATCTGCGTATCCAAGTGCAACGACGGATGTGGCGGTGATGAGCTTTACAAGTGGTTTGCAGATCACAAGGATGCCGCTGAGGTTGCTTCCATCATCAAGGCAACCGAGCCTAAGGATACAGTGGGCGACCAGTGGATGGCGCAGATCCTCTCCCGTATTATGCTTAAGGCAAGCGTTATTATGGTTACCGATGAATGCTCCAAGGAAATCGTTGAAGGCATGAAGATGCTTTGGTGCCCCGACATCCCATCTGCAATTGCGAAGGCAAAGGAACTTAAGCCAAATTATAACGGAATTACCGTCATTCCCGACGGAATATCTGTAATTGTAAGATAAATTAAAAAGCGGCATATGTGAACTAAATTGGGTTTAGACTGCACCAAATTGTGCGGACAGTACAAAAACAGCCTCCTATGGTAGAATTAAAACAACTACCATAGGAGGTTTTGTTATGCAAAGGAAATATACATATATCAAGGATTTTGAAAAAGAGTTAATCGAATATATTGAGCAAGGACATACATTGCGC
>JAFOAB010000306.1 GCA_017382555.1 Clostridia bacterium | reverse complement strand
GTTACCGTAAACTACAACGACCTCACCTACGATATCAAGGCACCCGGGGAGGAGGACGTTGTTGTTCCTCAGGATGAGGATATATTTTGGCTTTGATAACAAAAAAGGAGTAAGAATATGAAACGTGCACTTTCTTTTATACTCAGCCTTTTAATGCTTTTCGGTACACTTGCATTTGCATCCTGCAGTAACGGTACGACACCCGCAGCCACTACCCCTGCAGTTACACAGCCCACAGCGGGCGGTGACGTTACGGATCCTGCCGAAACCACGGTAGCTCCCGCCGTTTGCCCCGTTGCGGAGGAGGATTACGACGGTCACGAGTTCCTCATTCTTGAGGGTACCTTCAGCCTTGTAACCTGTATTTACGATTTTACTTACCAAAGCGAGAACCCCACAATACTTGATGATGCGGTGTTCAAGCGCAATTCCTCCGTGGAGGACAGACTGAACGTCACCATCGCGTCCAAGAACGTAGTGTGCAAGAGCACCACTGGCTCTACCGAGGGCTACGGTGTTATGATGCGTGAAAAAACCGCAGGCGATACCAACTATGACGCGGTTATTCTTCCCGCGTACGATCAGTCCATGGTCAGCTACAACAATGCAAACTACGATCTCAACAAGGTCGATACGCTTGATCTTTCCAACGCTTGGTGGGATCAGATGGCAGTTGAGAGCCTTGAAATTAAGGGAATGCAGTTCTTCACCACCGGTGATTTCAGCATCGATAACTTCAACTCCACCATCGTTATCGCCTTTAACAAGGGCATAGCGAAGGAAAAGAGCATCCCCGATCTTTATCAGCTTGTTAACGAGGGTAAATGGACCCTTGATAAGTGGAAGGAATACTGCCTGCTCGTATACGAGGATCTGAACGGTGACGAGAAGTTCACGGACGTTGACCGCTACGGATCCCTTGTATGGGACGATGCAATTTACGCGATCGTTAACGGCGCGGGCGAGAGATGCTGTGTTGTTGACGATAACGGCGATATGGTCCTTACCCTCGGCACCGAGGGCGTTATAGGCGCATTTAAGGATTATACCGACTTCGTTATTGAAAGCGATTCCGTTCTCCGTTATCAGCACACCTTCAATCCCGATGGCTCCAAGACCTTTAATGCGGGCTCACCTCTTGAGTTCTCTATGTTCCCGCAGGATCTCAGCCTCTTCCTCTTCACTTGGCTCGGCGTTACCGCAAAGTTCCGTGATATGGATACCGATTACGGTATTCTTCCCGTATTTAAGTACACCGAGACGCAGGAAAACTACTACTGCACCGTTGCACCCTACAACTCCCGCTTTATGAGTATGCCCTACCATCAGGAGGATGCCGACAGAACCGGTATCATTCTTGAGACCATCGGCTATTACTCCCAGCAGTACGTGCGCCCCGCATATTACGATAAGATGCTCTACGGTAGCATCGTTCGTGACGAGGAGAGCCGTCCTATGCTCGACCTTATCTATGCTAACCGCGTATTCGATATCGGCTACTACTATCAGCCCGCTAACATCAACAAGAACCTTCTCTACGTTTTCCGTGCAGACAGCTCCGCTTGGGCATCCAAGTACAATTCTCTTGAGCGCGTTGCAAACGTAAATCTCAAGAAGTGGAACGACTTCTTCACCAAGCTTGCAAACGAAGGCTGATTTAAGAGGTAGCGTATGAACGACCGTGAATACAAAGTGCTCAGCAAGGCGGATTATATCGATAAGACCACAGCAGGCTTTATCGGCCACGTTGTCGGTGTGCTTACGGGGTACGAATTCGTTACTCTGCCCGGTACGGACCGCGGCAGGGTAGGTATGCCCGACGATTGGTTTGACATCTGCGCAGGCCCGTATGCAGGGCCGAATCCCCACAAAAGACACACCAATAAGCTGATAAAAAATGAGGATACGGGTCTTTGGGAAAGCTGGGTGGATGATGATTACGGAGTTGACGTCTTCAATCAGTTTATGCTGAAGGATATGTATAAGGATAAGGGCACAGTGTGCCAGAAGTACATAACCGACGGATGGCTTAAATGCGATATATACGATATGGGCGGCGGCAACCGCTATGCGGGTGCATACGCGTATGCCAAAAAGTACGGATATCTGCCGCAGTTTGCGGGTAACACGGAGTTCGGCAATAAGTACAGCTATTGTACCGAGCCGTATCTCGGTGCCGACACCATAGGTATGGATGCCGCGGGTATGCCCGAGAGCGCATCCGAAATATCGGGCAAGTTCGCATCTATGACGGGCGAGCGCGATAACGTCGGCTGGGCACGCTTTTTTGCGGTGCTTATGTCGCGTGCGTATTTTGAAAATGATATTCCTGCGCTCATCAGAACCTCGGCCGAGATATTCGATGCAAATGCGTGGCACAGATGCGTTATCGACGAGATGTTTGAGCTTTACGCAAAGCATCCGGACGATTGGCGTGCGGCGTATACGGAGTTTGAGGAGAAATACTACGTTCCCAATAACACCCGTATGACAAATAATACCATTAATTGCGGTTTCGTTATACTCGATCTCCTATACGGAGGCGGGGATTATATGGAAACGTGTAAGATCTCCGCGCTTTCGGGCTACGATTGCGAAAGCACCTGCGGTATAGCGCTTTCCGTTGTTGCGATTATGACGGGTATGAAAACCATGCCCGAAAAGGTCAACCGTCTTGTTTGGCAGGACGGAGAGGGAGTTATAACCAACCTCTCCCCCGAGGGACTTGCGGAAATGTATTGGATGCACGCCCTCGCACTGCCGGAAAGATTCAAGATTACCGAGATCGTCGAAATGTACCGCGAGAATTTTGAAAGCATTCTGAAGGAGCGCGGCGGCTATTGGGATGAGGAAAATTACTACATTCCAAACGAGCGCATTAAGGCATATGACAGCGTTAAGCTGACAAACAGCTGCTTTGAATGCGGCGATCTTACGGGATGGACCGTAGCCCGCGGCAATGCGGAGATGACCTCGCTTGCGACGGTCGGACTTTCTGCCGTAAAGCTTACGGAAAACGGTGAGCTGCGTCAGCGCGTAAGCGGACTTAAGGTCGGCGAAAAATATATGCTTACGGCATTTGTTATGTCATCGCCGGAGACCGATGCATATCTCTTTGCGGGGGATAGCTGCGTTAGCATCAACCGCACGGCAGGATACACCGCCTATACGGCGCATAAGCCCGTTTTGCGCGAGCTTGTCTTTACCGCAACGAGCGCGGAGACGGATATAGGTGTTTCCGTTTTCGGTGACGGATATTCTATCGCAGACGATTTCTCGCTTGTAAGGATTGAGGAGCGTGCCGTCGGCACCGCTTCCATCGCAGATGGCGGAATGGGCATCTCGCTTACGTGCGAAACGGATAAGGAGGCGTACCTCCGACTTGATTTTGAAAATGCAAGCGGAGCAATCGTTCACGCGCATCTTAATGCGGACGGTGAGCATTATTGCGGCTTCGCGTTCCGCAAAACGGCTCCCGCGCCCGAGGGCTTTACATCCGCCGATTGCGTATATCTGCCCGTTACACTCGGCATTGGCGAGCATAAGCTTACCATAACCGTCGACGGGGAAGTAAGCATCAAAACAGCAGGGCTTGTAACACTCAACAAGAGATTTTGACAGAAAACGGCAGGAGCTTGCTCCTGCCGTTTTTAGTGTTTAGTTTTTCTTGCGGAATTTATCGGGTGTTACGCCCACGTATGCGGTAAAGGTCTTGTGGAAGTGCGAGATGTCGTAAAAGCCGAGCGATTCCGCTACCTCGGCAACGGAAAGCTCTGTGGAGCTTTGCAGCATATTTTGCGCCTTTTGGATCTTCAGTGCCGTTCTGTATTTCGCGGGTGACATACCCGTGTATGCCTTAAAGGACTTTCTAAACGCCGTTTCGCTTAAAAGGCACATCTTTGCAAGCTCCGCAACGCTGATGCTGTCGCCTACGTGGAAATCAAGATACATAATGGCAGGGGCTATAACGCTTTTGCCCTTATCGCTACTTTCGTCCATAATAAGCTGTGCTTGTATTTTTTCAAGCAGACCGTAAAATGTCTTGGTTATCTGCAGATAGGGCTTTATTACGTTGGCGGAATAATTGCGTATTGCCCAAAAATCCTTTGCAATGCGCTCGGGCGTATTTTCAAGCAGAAGCACCACCTTGTCGGAAAAGCAGTATTCCTTTCCGTCAAAATCGCGTATCGTGAACTGCACGAGCATATCGGCAATCTCGTCGGGGCGGCTGTAGAACTCGGTTTGATACTCACAGCCTTTCGGAATATACAACAAGTCGCCGCTTTTAAACGTCTCACTCTCCCCGTTGGGGTAGGAGAAGCGTACCGTGCCGTCAATTATATACATAAAGCCGTTATAAGGGCGGGGAGAGCCCAAAAAGCTCCAGCCCTTCGGTTTGTTTGCGCCGTTCCATGATTGCGCAAGGCCGAAAATATTGCAAAAAATATGCTTGTGCGTGATTTGCTTGATAGATATAGTTTCCATAATACATTCCTCCTTGCGAAATTTATTCTAACACGATGTATCGGAATTTACAATAGATTAGCTTAAAAATACATTGTTTGTTTTTGCAAAGAGTCTTATACTTAAAATTGCAAAGATGTAAATCTTCCGAAAACGACAGGAGGAAAATCAGCAATGAAAAAACGTATACTTTCTGCTGCGTTGGCTACGCTTATGCTTGCTTGCTGTCTTGCGTTCGGCGCTTGCGGCGAAAAGGTACCGCCCGCAGTTACCGACCCCGCGGTTACGACGGAGGCCCCGACAGCTACCACGGAGGAGCCCGTTACGACAGAGGCACCCGAGGTTTGCCCCATTGAGGAGCAGGATCTTGAGGGATATGAGTTCCTCGCGCTTGAGGCCTCCTTTAAGCTTGTTGCTTCGTATTCCGACTTCCTTTGTACGGAGGAGGGCGGTACTATACTTGATAACGCAATCTTCAAGCGTAACGAAAGCGTGTGCGACCGCCTTAATATGACTATCGACTCCAAGCACGTTATCGTAAGCTCTGCAGGCTCGTCCGAGAGCTACGGCGTGCTTATCAGAGATAAGACCGCAGGCGATTGCAACTATGACGTTGCCATCCTTCCCGCTTACGATCAGTCACAGATCTCCTATGCGGGTGCAAACTACAATATGAATCTCATCGATTCCATCGATTTTTCCAATACCTGGTGGGATCAGAAGGCGGTTGAAAGCCTTGAAATTAAGGGAATGCAGTTCTTCACCACCGGTGATTTCAGCATTGATAACTTCAACTGCACCATTATAATTGCCTTCAACAAGAACATCGCGAAGGAAAGAAACATTCCCGACCTTTACACGGTAGTTAGGGAGGGCAAGTGGACGCTCGACACGTGGAAGGAGTACAGCTCCCTTGTTGCGGACGATCTGAACGGTGACGAAAAGTTTACCGATGCGGATCTTTACGGCTCCCTCGTTTGGGATGATTCCATTTACGCTGTGGTTAACGCCGCAGGAGAGAATTGCTGTGTTGCAGACGATAACGGCGATATGATACTTACCCTCGGCACCGAGGGCGTTATCGGAATCTTCAAGGATTATACCGACTTCGTTATAGAAAGCGATTCCGTGCTTCGTTATCAGCACACCTTCAACCCCGACGGAACGAAGAAGTTCAATGCAACCTCTCCCCTTGAGCATACGATGTTTGCAAACGATCAGGGACTCTTCCTCTTCACCTGGCTTGGCGTAACCTCCCACTTCAGAGATATGGAGACGGATTACGGTATCCTTCCCGTATTTAAGTACAACGAGGCGCAGGAGGATTACTACTGCACCGTTGCACCCTATAACTCCCGATTCCTCAGCCTTCCTTACCATCAGGAGGATGCAGAGCGTACGGGTGTGATACTGGAGACCATCGGATACTACTCGCAGCAGTTCGTGCGTCCCGCATATTACGATAAGATGCTCTACGGTAGCATCGTGCGTGATGAGGAGAGCCGTGAGATGCTCGACCTTATCTACGATAACCGCGTATTCGACCTCGGCTATTATTATCAGCCCGCCGATATAAACAAGAACCTGCTTTACCTCTTCCGTGCGGATAACTCCGCATGGGCGGCAAAATATAAATCCCTTGAGCGCCCCGCAACGGTTAAGCTTAACCAGATAAACAGGATGTTTGACGAGCTTGCAAAGGAAGAAAAGTAAAAATAAAACAAAAACCTCGCATCAGCGAAAGGAGATACAATGGATTACGGCTTTAAGGTTTCCGGCATTTTGCTTGACGGAAACGTACATCAGATCAATTATGCGGTTGAGGATATGGGTGACGTGGTAAAGCTTACCGTGCCCAAGAGATATCTTGACGGCAAGCTTTATAACACCGTGGAGATCGAAAGCAATCTTACCACCGCACACGCAGGGGATGACGGATATATGTTCTTCCCCACGACTTTCGGCAGTGCGTTCTGCCTCTGCTATTTTGACGAAAAGCCCGATACGGAAACGCTTACCTGGCTTTCCGCGATGACTGTCGGCGGTATTTGCGAAAACGAGAATGCCGTTTTCATTCGCATTGAGGGAATGCGCGATACCGCACGCTTCCGCGTTGCCGTAAAGGACGGCGTTTACTGCATACACCCCAGAGTGGAGCTTGAGGGTGACGATCCCGATGAGGATATCACGGTATATTACTACAAGATGCCCGGTGCAAAGTACCCCGATATGGCAAAGGTATACCGCAAGTATCAGATGGACGTAATGGGCTGTATGACCCTTAAGGAGAAGGCAAAGCGCCGCGAGGCGGTTCGCAAGGCGGCGGATTGTATGGAGATCCGTGTGCGTATGGGCTGGAAGCCTATTCCTACCCCCATCCGTCAGCAGACGCTTGCAAACGAGCCCGAGATGTACGTTGCCGCAACCATTTCCGACCTGCATAAGGTTATTGACAAGATGCAGGAAGAGGGCGTTGATAAGGCGGAGTTCTGCCTTGTCGGTTGGGGTCCCTCCGGTCACGACGGACGCTTCCCGCAGCAGTATCCCTGCGATGACCGTATTGGTGGAGACGATGAGCTTGTACAGTTTATCGCGCGTGCACAGCGCCTCGGCTATCAGGTAGTATGCCACACCGTTTCCTGCGGTGCATACGAGATCGCAAACAACTTCTGCCGTGACGACCTTTGCACAAGAAAGGACGAAAACGGCGATCATACCCCCTTCCTGCGTGACGTATATAAGAAGAACGGCCTTAACGGCGGTGACCCGTGGGCGCTCTGCCCCCAGCTTGCGTATGAAAAGTATGCAAAGACCGATCTGCCCGTTGTTCGCGGATACGGTTTCCAGGGTCTTCACTACGTTGACGAGCTTACCGCGTATATTCCCGAAAAGTGCTCCAACCCCAAGCACCCCGTAAGCCGCAAGAAGGCGCACGAGTACTATCGCAAGATAGCACAGCTCTCCCGTCAGCTCTTCGGCGGCTATCAGAGCGAGGGCTATATGGACTTTATGAACGCGGACGTGGACAGCATTCTTTACACCGGTGTGCGCTCCAAGTGGCAGACCAAGAAGTTCTGCGCACTGCATGACGAGGGCATTCCGTTCTGGCAGCTCGTTTACCACGGACTCGTTCTTTCCAACGCAACCTCGCAGACCATCAACTACACCCTGAAGGGCAGAGAAAATCAGCTTATCTTTATCGAGTACGGCGGACGTCCCGTAATGTACTTCAACAGTAAGTTCGGTCCTGACCGTAACTGGATGGGTGACGTTGACCTCTATAATAAGACCGACGAGCAGATCGCCGACTCCGTTGCCGCGCTCAAGCGTGCGTATGACGAGTTCGAGCCTCTGAAGCACCTGCAGTACGAGTTTATGGAAAACCACGAAAAGCTCGCAGAAAAGCTTTACCGCACCACGTATTCGGACGGAACGATGATCACCGTCGACTACAAGGCAGGTACATATACCGTTGAGGCGCCCGGTAAGGAGCCCTACACCGTGCAGAAGTAATAAGTTGACTTTTGCGTGAAAATAAAGTAATATAAAAGAGGGTGTACACCCTCTCGATGCATTAGCAAAGCCACCGCTCGTCATCCTTGAGCGAGGCTTGCAAATAGATTCTTCGCTTCGCTCGAGAATGACATTTGCAGGCCCGCGAAGGATATTGCGGTGGCTTTAGCTTGTTTTTAGGAGTACGCGATGAAAAACGCAATGAATATACTTTATACCGATTTGGCGCAACAGGTGGGGGAAATACCCCACGCGGAATACCCACGCCCGCTTATGGAGCGCGATTCGTATCTGAATCTTAACGGAAAGTGGGAGTTTTGTGTAACCGAGGACGGAAAAACGCCCGATTACGCGCAAATGATACTTGTGCCCTTTCCTCCCGAATCAGCCCTTTCAGGAATAGGGAGGACCTTTGCGGACGGAAGCTATTATCATTACCGCCGTACGTTCTCGCTGCCTGCCGAGTTTAGCCGTGGCAGAGTGATTCTCAATTTCGGTGCGGTGGACAGAGAGTGCGAGGTGCTTGTAAACGGCAAATCTATCGGCACTCACAGCGGCGGATACACGCCTTTTTCCTTCGATATCACCGAGCTTCTTTCAGATGAGAATGTAATCGAGGTAAAGGCGTTCGATAAGCTGGGCGACTTTTTGATGCCCTACGGCAAGCAGAAGATAAAGCGCGGCGGAATGTGGTATACGCCCGTAAGCGGCATATGGCAGACCGTATGGCTTGAAAGCGTGCCCGATGCGCACGTTATCTCCGTTGATACCTCGGTCGATCTCTGCGGTGCGGACGTTTTTGTAAAAACCTCCGACGGTACCGCGGAGGTGATTCTGCACACCGATGGCGGCGACGTTGTAAAGACGGTGGACGAGAAGGGAAGTGTGCGTTTTGATATCGATAACGCCCGCCTTTGGACACCCGAGACACCGTATCTTTACCGCTTTACCGTAAAATGCGGCACGGATTCCGTTCGCTCGTATTTCGGTCTCCGCACTGTGGAGATTGGTGAAATTAACGGCAAAAAGCGTATGCTGTTAAACGGCAAACCGTATTTTTACAACGGTCTGCTCGATCAGGGCTATTGGAGCGACGGACTTTTCCTCCCCGCAACGGAGGCGGGATATAAGGAAGATATCGAGTGCGCAAAGTCGCTCGGCTTCAATATGCTCCGCAAGCATATAAAGATCGAGCCGCAGCGCTTCTATTACGATTGCGATAGGCTCGGTATTGCCGTTTTTCAGGATATGATAAACAACGGCAGGTATTCCTTCTTCTTCGATACCGCGCTCCCCACGGTGCTTACCAAGCGCCGTATAAACCCCTTTATGCACCGAAATAAAAAACAGCGCGCAGAATTTCTGCACGCTATGGAGGAGACCGTTGCTCTCCTTAAAAACCACCCCTCCATTGTGCTGTGGACGGTGTTTAACGAGGGCTGGGGACAGTTTGATGCGGCGGGCGCGACAAAAAAGCTGAAGTCGCTCGATGCCACAAGGCATATCGATTCTGCATCCGGCTGGTATATATGTGACGAAAACGAGCTTGACAGCCGCCACGTGTATTTTAAAAAATTCAAGGTCGGCAAGGTAACAAAGCCGCTGTATCTTTCCGAATTCGGCGGATATTCCTACAAGCCCGAGGGGCACGTCTTTAACACCGAGAATACCTACGGCTACCGTATGTTTGAGGATGCCGCTAAGTATGCCGATGCCGTGGAAAAGCTCTTTGAGGATGAGATTATTCCTGCGGTAAGGGAGGGGCTGTGCGCAACGGTGTATACTCAGCTTTCCGACGTGGAGGATGAGACGAACGGAGTAATCACCTATGACCGCAAGGTCGTAAAGCTCCGCGCAGAGAAAATGCGAGCGATTGCGGAGAAAATCAAAAAAGAACTGTAAAAAACGGGAGGGGAGACCCCTCCCCTACGATGCAGAAGCGTTGCAAACCGTAGGGGAGGCGTTTCGCCTCCCATATTTATAATGAATGCAGTATGTCGAAAAGGCAAAAAGCCTTTTCGTGGCTGATTTATCAGCC
>JAFOAB010000022.1 GCA_017382555.1 Clostridia bacterium | reverse complement strand
GCGGATCTGCTGTTCGGCGATTCCGTTCCCTGCGGAAAGCTGACGATGAGCTTCCCGAAGCACGTTGGCCAGTGCCCCATCTACTACAACCACCCCAACACCGGAAGACCGAAGTGGACTGCGGAGGACGTGCATCAGGCATACGCCTCCAACTACATCGGATGCGGCAACAGACCGCTTTACTGCTTTGGCCACGGCCTTTCCTACACCAAGCTTGATTACGAGGCAATGGAGCTTTCCGACACCAAGATGAGCGCGGAAAAGCCCCTTACCGTTAAGATAACCGTCAAGAACAGCGGAAGCTATGCGGCAAAGGAAACGGTACAGCTGTATATCCGCGATCTTTTCGCAAGCACAGTACGCCCCGTACAGTCGCTTATAGCATTTGAGAAGATACACCTCGAGGCAGGCGAAGAGAAGACCGTAACCTTTACCGTTACGGAGGAGATGCTCCGCTTCTACGACGCAAGCTGCAAGCACGTATCGGAGGCAGGAGAGTTCGTTATCTTCACCGGCTACGCAGACCATAAGTATAAGGAAGCAAAATTCTTCCTTGAGTAAACACAAAAAAGCCGAGGCAGTCGCCTCGGCTTTTTATTACTTCACGCACGGCTTTTTAATTGAATTGACGGCATCGTTGACCGCCTCGTCCTTATGTGTGGCATAGCCCGTAACCATTATGTACTCCTTGCCATCGGCAGTGCGGCTGACGGAAACAAGGCACTGACGCGCCTCTGGCGTATAGCCCGTCTTGCCCGCGATAAAGGTCAAGGACGACTTGTTATACGGAGAAAGGCGGGAAAGCGCGGTGCTGAACCACGTTATTCCGTTGGGATTCTGCGGTGTGGAATGCGAAGTGTAGGTAATCGTGGAAAGCACCTGTCTGCACAGCTCGTTCTGCATTGCCGCATTCATAATGACCGCCATATCGTACGCGGTCGTATAGTGGTTGGGGTCGTGAAGACCCGTGCTGTTTGTAAAATGCGTATCCGTAAGTCCGAGCTTCTTTACGGTTTGGTTCATCAGCTCGGCAAATGCCTCCTCACCGCCCGCAATATGTGTTGCAAGCGCAATGCAGGCATCGGCACCCGAGGGAAGGATAGCACCGTAGAGGCAGTCGATAAGAAGAACCTCCTCGTTTACGGCAAAGTACGCAACCGTCGCGTTCTCGCGATACAGATAGTCGGAAAGCTCGCGGGATATCTTGAAGGTCTTCGAGTACAGATCCGCTTCGGGAATATTGGTTACCGCCACGTAAAGCGTCATAACTTTTGTCATAGACGCGGGATACATCTTTGCGGTGGAATTGCGGGAGGCAACGACTCTGTTCTCCTCTATATCCACGATGATCGCATGCTCGGAATACACGCTGTTACCGAGAAGCTTGGAGTAAAGATCGTAATCGGGATGTAAATTATATGGAAAGGCATTAGGCTCCGGCGGCTCCTCAAGCGGCGGCTCGGTTCTCGGAGGCGACATTTCCGGCATCTGCGTTGACGGCACGTCAACACCCGGAAGCACGATAACACTGTCCGTATGCGCGGGCTCGGTTACAGGCTCCGTCACAGGCTCAACAACCACGGGAATAGTGACCTCCTCGGTCACCGTACCGTCGGTTATTGGCGTATCGGGATTCGTTGCCTGCGCAGTCCTTGCGAGGGATGCCACACCCACCACCGCAAGTGCGGCGAGGACGAGACAAAGTATATTAAGCGGAACAAGGTATAGAAATGCGGAGGATGATTTTTTTGGCGCGGATGAGCCTCCGTAGCGTTTGCCGTTATTCAGCTGCGCCTCACCGCGGCGTATCTTCGCCTCGTGCTCGGAATACGCGCGGTCGTTGTTGTGATTTCCGTTCATATTACCTTCTTGCCACCCCGGCAACACTTAACCGCAGCTTCTGCGGTACGTATCGGGTGTCATACCCGTATAGCGCTTGAAGGTAGCGGAAAAATGCTGTACACTGGAGAAATGCAGTATGTCCGCTATCTCGCACAGCTCGCATCTTGCATCCCTGAGCAGCACCTTTGCCGTATCTATCTTCTTTTGCAGTATGTATTGCTTTGGGGTTATGTTGAATTCGTCTGAAAATAAATGGATTATATAGGATTTGGAGAGGAAAAACTTCTTTTCCACTTCCGCAAGAGTGATGTCGAAATTAGGTGTCTCGTCTATCATACTCTTGATCTGATAAGCGAGAGTGGAGGATACCCTTCTGCGCGCCCTGACGGTGCCTACCTTAACTATCACCTCGGTAAGCAGAACGGCAACCTCTCCGAAAACGTCATCGCGATTATTTTCGTCAATTTCGTTCAGCGCATCACCCATACGCTTAAAAAGATCGTAAACGTCGATATGCTCGATAACTACGGGCTCGTTAAAATAGTAGGCGGCAAGCGCAGCGGAGGTGAGTCTGCCTCGTGCGTTTATCCATATTTTAGTGTACGGATCCTCGGGATCTGCCCAATATTTGTGGCTGTGACCGCGGTCGAGATAATAGAAATCTCCCGCCTTGACGGTATAGATCTCGCCCTCACACTCAATATATCCCTTACCGCTTATAACGTACTCAAAAACAGAAACGTTATTAAGGCTAAAGCGCGTACGGTTGCGCTCTATGCGGTAATTCTCGTTCGGCGACGTGATTCCCGCCATCTCCACGTCAAAGGATCTGGAGGGATCGAACTTGCCCGAAGAAACGTAAAACAGCTTTTCATACCCGCGGCTGATCATTTTTATACCCCGCTAACTTTACAAGAATTTGATAATGAACCATCATTTTATTTCAAATTATATGTAAAGTCAATTCCCTTTTTGCAACTGTTTTCGCAAAAAATCAACCTTTATTTCGAGAGGGTTGAAATTTAAACCTTTACTTCTCAATATCTCACCTTTTACAGCAAGAATTTCGGGATGCACGTCAAGCTCTGCGGCGGCAGAGGCGATGTCGGGACACATTTTTACGGCATCACACAGCGCATCGTCGGCAACAAGAAGCTCCGCGGCAAACGCGTTTGCCTCATACTCCAGCCGTCCACCGCCCGAAAAAAGAGCACTGTCCGCAAGTGCGGTGCTTTCCGCAAGGCTTTTATGCAAAAAGTGATGCCCAAGCTCGTGTGCGCAAACAAGCCTTGCCTCGCTCTCCCCTATAACGGACGAGATGGCAATAAAGCTGACCCCACCGATAACGGTATACATTCCGTTAAGCGAGCCGAGATCGTAAAAGCACACGCGCACCCCCTCCGCATCCGCTATAAAGAACGGATCGCGCGAACGGTGAAGCTCTGCGGCACCGGCTGCCGCCCCTGCAATGGCAAGTATATCAGCCATTTTCGGGCTTCCTTCTGAGGCTTAACGGATCTATCCCCATCTCGCAAAGAGTTTTATACAGTCTTCTTATCGGCAGACCGATGACGTTGAAATGACAGCCCTCGATGCCGTCGATCCACATGGAGCAGACGCCCTGCACAGCGTAGCTACCTGCCTTGTCCATAGGTTCACCCGTGCTTACGTAGGCATCGATCTCCGCCTTGCTCATAGCACCGAAGTGCACCGTTGTGCATTCGCTTGCGCTTACGGTGCCGTTTGCGGTTGCAAGCGCAATTCCGCTGTACACCTGATGCGTTGTCCCCTCAAAGGAGGCAAGCATACGCGCGGCATCAGCCTTATCCTTGGGCTTGCCGAGGATCTCGCCGTTTGCGTAAACAACGGTGTCAGCACCGAGTATCAAAGCGTTTTTACGCTCCTCGGCTGTAAGAAGCTCCATTGCCGCCTCCGCTTTTCTTGCGGCAAGCTCAGCAACAAAGCGACCGGGATCCGTTTCCGTACAATTTTCATCAGCATTAGGAAGCAGCAGACGGTAGGAAAAGCCGAGCATATCGAGAAGCTCGCGTCTTCGCGGCGATGCGGATGCAAGATAAAGCTCGTAGTTCATTTTCCCGCCTTCGCCTTCCAATACATATCGGTAACGGCATACATTACCTTGTCTCTATCCTCTTCGCTTAATTGACCGCCCGCAAAAAGTCCGTTTAGCTTTGCAACAAGCTTACGCATCTCCTTTGCGGCGTTATCCGCGCCCTCACCGTCGGCAATCTCCTCGGGAACGCAATCCGTATCCGTAATAAGCTCCTCCATATTCACGTTAAAAACGGATGCAAGGCGCATATAAAGCTCTGTCTGCTTGGGGCAGCATTTGCCCATCTCGTAATTTATCAGCGTACGCGAGGTAACACCGATAATTTCGGCAAGCTCCTGTTGGGTATATCCCTTTCTTTTGCGCAGCATTCTCAGCTTTTCTGCAAAAGTCATAATGTCTCTCCTTAATATGTAATATACATATTAATTCTACCATCCGCGCTTTTTCGTGTCAACCGAATTTCCGTTTTTTTGTGAAATATTTTTCATTTTTCGCGGTATTGCGTTTTTTTAAACTATGTGGTAAAATAATATATCTTCTTTTAAGGAGCCGATATGAATTACTCATTTGCGGGACTGACCGTCGATATGGAGCCGATGTACGGCATGCTCCGCTCACGTGCCGAAAAATACGCAGCAAGCAGTGAGCTTGTTGCCGATATTGTAATAAGAATCCCCGAAAAGGTATTTGCCGATTTTTGCGAGGAAAATCCAAACCTCACGCCCGAGGAATGCGAATATCTCCTTGCGGGCTCAGCATTCTACCATCGCCTCGTGGACTACGGCGGAATAATGCTTCACTCCAGCGCCGTTGCTTACAATGGCGAGGCATATCTCTTTTCTGCAGACAGCGGCACGGGCAAATCCACGCATACCTCGCTGTGGCTGAAGGAATTCGGCAAGGATGCCGTAATTATCAACGACGATAAGCCCGCACTACGAATTACGGACGAAGGCATTATGTGCTGTGGCACACCCTTCTCCGGCAAGCACGATATCAGCGAGAACCGTCTTTACCCCGTAAAGGGCATTGCGTTTATCGAGCGCGCGGAGGCAAACTCCATCTCCCGCATCTCGCCTTTTACCTCCCTGCCGCTTATTATGCAACAGACGGTACGCAGCTTTTCCGAGGAGAGGGGAGAAAAATTCCTCACTCTGCTTTCCGACATTCTTACGCAGGTACCCGTGTACCAACTGAAATGCAATATGGACCCCGAGGCGGCTCACGTCTCGCTCAACGGAATGAAATAAGGACAGAAAACCGCGGTAATGCGCGAGGTACAAGCGCATTACCGCGGTTTTTTACTGACTTGCAGTACGTTCTCCCGTGGGAGCTCCGTTTGCTTGATATCAGTATAACCCACAATTGCTACAAAATAATGACGGCTTTGTAAACAATATGTGAATTTCCCTCACTTCCCCTCGGGCGGGCGAACTGCGGGAGTAGTTGCGGGAGCCGTAGTAAGCGGAGGCTCGGTAAACCTATCGCTTTCCGTTACCATATCCGACGTTACGTCCGTTGTCGGCACGTCGGTCGCCTCTCCCGGTGCGGTGGTAAGCTCGGGCATATCGGTACGGTCCGTACCGCCTATGACCGCATCCGTTTTTTCTGTGGACGGTGCAACTCCGTTTGTCGGTACACCCGCCATATCGGACGTTCCGTCCGCAGGTCCCATACCGCATGAGCAGAGGACAAGCATTACCGCAAAAAACAAAAAGGGCACTAACAGCAGCTTGGATCTCATTTTACTGCCTCCATCAAAGCATCGAAAACAAAAGTCGCCGTACCTCCGTAAACGAAGGTACGGCGCAACTTTATTGTGCCCGTATTTTTGTTTTTTACACGCTTTTACTTAATTTTATTTACCGAGGTAACGACGAAATCGCCGACCTTTGCAACGGTCTCCTTAAGAAACTCGTCGTTAAGCTCGATATTGGTGCGCAGAGTAACCGTCTTTGCCGCTACGTCCGCAGTTGCCTCCACGCCGTCAAGCTTATTAAGCACGGTGACTATGCGTGCAGAGCAATGCTCGCACTTCATACCCTCCACGTTAAGCACGTATTCGTGCGTCTCAGATCCCTTTGTGAAAATCTTCTTCAGCTTTTCTGTAATTCCTGCCATTGTACTTCTCCTTTGTTATTAAACGGGTACCATAGGAAGGTCAAAGCCCTCGCTTCCCGTTGTTTCGGCATCTGTAGTATCGGGCGTGCCCTCATCCGTATCCGCCTCCGCAGTATAGGTAGGCTCATTGTCGGGTGCATCAGTAACGGCATCCCCATCGGTGCAAGCGGCAAGCGCAAGCAAAAGCAGCGCCAGCATCAAAATAACAGCTATCGTCTTTTTCATTTTACTTCCTCCAACGTCCGTTTAATCCGCAAGGTCGTTATAGAATACTATTTCGTGAGGCATACAAAGCCCAAGCTTTTCCCTCGCCACACGGATGATATACTGCAGATCGATCGGCGCCTCCAGATCCTCCTTCAGCTCCTCGATAACAGCCATATTGCCGTCATAGCTTTCCTTAAGCGCCTCTATTTCCTTTAACAGCTCGTTTCTCTTCAGCTGAAGGCGCATAACGGTAAAAATGCCGATCACCGCAAAAAATACGGCAAGCACCTTTATGATAAGCGCTGTTCCCCTCTGTTTGCTTTTCATATTACCCCTCG
The DNA here is from genome assembly GCA_017382555.1 of Clostridia bacterium. GTDB lineage: Bacteria > Bacillota > Clostridia > Oscillospirales > CAG-272 > RUG12395. The sequence goes on along the minus strand of JAFOAB010000022.1, from coordinate 12,385 downwards.
AACCTCTCTTCACGCAGACCGCAAAGTTCGCCCAGTAGCTTTTCTTCCGTTCTTTTTGTATAAATTCGTAAATACACGATCCGTATTACGCCGATAACGCTCCTCGCCACTCTCCGCAGTACGGGGAGCAGAAGCCGCCTTACGGGCCACATCGCAAAAAACGCAACGTATTCGAACGCGATTCCGCCGGCGAGCCTTATAAGCCCGAATATCCGCATAACCGCCTCTCCCACGGTGAAATGACAGGCAAGAAATCCGCAAGCGGCAACGAAGATTGCCGAGCCGCGAACCTTGCCGCCGTAATTGAAGAACACGCACAGCATAGCGAATGCGGCAACGATAAAGAACAGCACATCACCGCAAAGCACAAGCACGTCAAGTGCGCGCCCCCTTGCCACGGACCGTATTTTTTTAGCTTTCGATTTTAGTAAAGGCGGATGCAGCTCTTCCCTTTTCGGCAGGTTAAGGCCGCCGTAATCCACCCCTACCCACATCCGTGTCATCCTTATCAGATCGTAAAACACGGAAAGCACACATCCGCAAATAAAGGATGCAAGAAACAGCGCAAGCTGGTCGCTTATTTTAACCTGCATCAGCGCTTTCCAATGGCAAAAAATCCGCGTTTTTCGGATTTTTGCTTCTTTTCAGAATACCAAAGTCCACCCACCCTGCCGGTAACGCTGACCTTACCCTCGGCAAGGGAAAGATCCTGCACGGCAAGCGCGCTTCCCTCAATATCCAAAAGACCGCATACGGTATCAAGACACACACAGCTGTCATCAAACGCCGTAACGTCCGTTACACCGCTTATGATAAGCCTTTCCCTGCCGTCAAGAAGCACTGTATGCTCCGCCTTTGCTTCATCCTTTTTAGATATATAATTTGCGTTCATATTTTCCGTCCTCAGGCATTTTGTAAATCTTATGCCGAAGAACGGTAAAAAAGAACCGACAATCAAACCGCCCGTCATCCTCAAGCGAGGATTCCGCAGCTCCTTCGGTCACATCGCTCCTCACGGATGACTAATGCGGACTAAAAGCGAAGGATCAAGTGGTTGAAAGTTACTGATCTATTACCTCGTACATAGTGCCCGCATCCGCCTTTTTGGTGCTGTCCTTAATTTCGGTTACTCGCACCTTGAGCGTTCTGCCGCCGAAGGCTATCTCGATGATATCACCGGGCTTAACGTCGTATGAGGGCTTGACCACTCTGCCGTTAACAAAAACGTGCTCTGCACCGCAGGCATCGTTTGCAACGGTTCTGCGCTTTATAAGGCGCGCCACCTTTAAAAACTTGTCTATTCTCATTTCGATTTAAAAAGTTTGGGGCTGAAGCAATATTATGTTGCCACAGCCCCTTTTGCCAATATTTTGATTACTTAACAGCGTCCTTGAGGCCCTTGCCTGCGGTGAATGCGGGGGTCTTGGAAGCGGCGATCTCCATAGCCTCTCCGGTCTTGGGGTTTCTGCCGGTTCTTGCTGCACGGGTCTTAACCTCGAAGGTACCGAAGTTAACGATCTGGATCTTCTCGCCTGCTGCGAGTGCGTCGGTAACTGCATCGAGAACAGTGTTTACAGCCTTCTCTGCATCCTTCTTGGTAAGCTCGCCCTTCTTTGCAACTGCATCAATAAGCTCAGTCTTGTTCATTTTCTCTTTCCTTTCACTTTGTCTTACGACTTGTTTTTTAACATTACAATTATATCATTTGCTGTTGAATTTATCAAGAGCATTTTTAATATTTTTTTGCTGTAAACAAGCCGTTTTTGCCACAATTTTTGCAAATAAGCGTCAATTATGCTTCTTTTGGGAACAAATGAAGCTTGCGGCAGACGGAAAGGAGCTTTTTGCCCTTGGGAAGCATTTCCACGTCCTCGGGCGATACGGCACGCAAGCGGAATATCAGCACCGCATAAACCAGCACACCCGCGAAAACGCCGCTTGCGGTAACAAGCGCGTTTTCAATTCTGCCGGAAGCGGAGCCGGCAAACACAAAGCGCTCGCAAAGGCGGGATACGGCAAACGCAACACCACCGCAAGCGGCGGCGGAAATAACGGGACGCAGGAAGGACGTTCTGACCGACGGAATGAATCCGACGTGCTTATATACAAAGTAGAGATTAAGGCTCATTGCAACGGCATAGCAAAGCACGGTGCTTATGGGTGTGCCGTAGATGCCGACGGCGGGAATACCGCACAAAATGAAGCTTGCAACAAGCTTCGTTGCCGCACCCGCAAGCATGGAAATTATGGGGAGGGTCTCCTTACCTGCCGCCTGAAGCGCGCAGTTGGAGGTTGCAAGCACGCCCATAAAGAACACCGCAAATGCGAGAACGGAAAGGAGCGGCGCCATTGTAATACTGCTTTCGCTGTTAAAGAGCGCAGGCAGAATGTAACGCGCAATGGCAGACATACCAAAGGCACATGGCAATGCTATCATTGCCGTGAGACGGAAGGAGGAATCAAGCACCGTATCCATACGCTTCTTTTCCCTTCTTGCGATGCATTCCGCCACAAGAGGCACGATAACGTACGCAACGGGGTAGATAAGCACGGGCGGAAGATTGAAAAGAGAAACGCACTGCGTGGTATACGCGCCGTAAAGCTCCACCGCCCTTTCGGGAAGAATGCCCGAAACCTCAAGGCGGGAGCGCATAACGAGAGTGTCTATAAGAGAGGCGAGGCTCATTACTGAAGAGCTGATGGTTATCGGAATGGCGACCGCCGCAAGATTTTTCACTATGGTCTTACCGCTGTCGCAATCGCTTACACCCTTCTCACCGAATTCCTCGTAATACTCCGCATCGTAAATGGCGGGCTTGAAGAACATTTTTGTTATCCACAGATAGCCGAGACCCGCAAGCACACCGACGGTGATGCCGAAGATGCCGTATGCCGCAACCACCTCAATGGGCTTGTTCTGCGCGATTGCATAATTTGCAAGCAGCATACCGATGACAAGCTTACCGAGGGATTCAAGCACCTGCGATATTCCCGTTGGGATAAGCATTCTGAATCCCTGGAAATATCCGCGGAACGCGCTTGAAAGGCAAACAAGGAACAAGGTGGGCGCAAGCGCAATAACGCAGGTCTGCGCCTTTTCATCCACCGCACCCGCAAACTGACGGGAGAATGCCGTCATCACAAGCGTACCGAGCGCGCCGATAATGAAGAACAGCAAAAGCGTAAGCTTGTATATCTTCTTTACCTGATCGAAGCGGCCCTTCGCTCTGCTTTCCGCCACAAGGCGGGAAACGGCAACGGGAAGCCCCGCCGTTGATATCATATAAAAAAGAACGTAAACGGTATATGCCGCATTAAAATACGCCATACCCGTATCACCAAGCAGGTCGTTCATGGGTATCTTATAGAACAGACCTATTACCTTGGTTATAATATTGGAAAGTCCGTAGACAAGAACGCCCGAAACAACAAGCCCCTTGCCCCTCGCCTTCACCTCATTGGTGCCTATTCCGTTTTCTGACATAGCTAAGCTTCCTTAATAAACAAATTCACAGAAAAGAGAGCCGATGGAAAGATACTCGCGGTCTATCTCCTCTATCCCCTCAAGGCGACGGATGAGATTGGTTGCATATTCCTTGTACGGACTGCCGTCCGAAACACGGGAAAGATATTCCGTTGCCATGGGCTTTAGCATATTAACGCCGTATGCGTGCATGGAATCCACGCATATAACGCGCTCGTGTATCTGCGGGAAGATATTTTTCTCCTCGTTATCGCGGACGGTCTTCCACATCTCGAGCTCCTGCTCCGCACTTGATGCACGCTGCAGACAGTTGCGCACGATACGGCGAAGCATTCTCAGCTCATCGCAATCGAATATCTCCGTACCGCATTTAAGCTGCCCCATAGGTCTTATAAACAGCTCCGCACACTCAAGATGCATAAAAAGCGCCTCGACCTCGGGATATACCGCCTGTATGCCCTCCAAAAGAACGACGGGGCTGTCGGAAAGGTCGATCTCTCGCGTTCCCACGCGCTTGCCCTCCTTGAAACTGAAGCGCGGCACGTGCCCCTTTTCGCCCTTCTCTATCTCGCGCGCAAGCTCGGCAAGGGCATCAAGATCAATGGACTTCACGCTTTCGTGCTCCGCCACTCTGCCCTCCGCCGCCGCGCGACGGGCGTTTTCCTCCTTATCGAGATAAAAATCATCGATAGCGACAAAAACAAGTCTTTTGCCGAACTCGGCAAATTTTTTCGATATTTTCTCGGATGCCGTGGTCTTACCGCTGCCTGAGGGACCCGAAAGCAGAATAACGCGCGCGTTTGCGTTATTCATTATTCCGCTTATCGCCTCGTCCAGTCTTTTTTCAAATGCGGCATCCTCTTTTTTAACAAACTCTATTTTTTCCTTTTCCGATAAAAAGCTTGCAATACCTTGCTTCATAGAGCCTCCTTATTCGTTTTCGGCCTCGGCATTCTTATCATCAAGCTTGAATGCCTCCTCCGCTTCAAAAAGCTTCTCCTCAAAAGCAGATGCGCTGAAATCGTCCCTTAAATATTCGTATGGATATTTGGGGTTAATTATGCGTTTTATCTTCTCGGGCTTCACGCCGTCCGGCTTCCAGCTTACGAGGCGGGTAACCGCACCCGCGCCCGCACCGTATACGGAATGGAACTCCTCCATCATTATTACGTTGTAAAGGCCCTCGTGTCCCTCGCGTGCAAAGCCGACGTTCTCGAGATTTCCGACGGTGTTCTTCTGGCGATAGAGATAGTAGGGCTTATATCCCGTATTTCTCAGCTTGAGCTGAGAGTAATCCACGCACTTTACCGCGTCTCCGCCGGAATTCTTATATATGTCCGTGCTCTGGCGCAGGAAATCGGAAGATTTCTTAACGCAGAAGGAATGCACGGTTATATTGCTGGGTTCAAGCTCGCAAACGCGGTCAAGCGTGCGCGAGAAGCGTGTGAAATTATCACCGGGAAGTCCCGCAATAAGGTCCACGTTTATATCACGTATTCCGGATTCCTTGGCTATTCCGTAAGCGCGGAAGAAGTCCATCGACGTATGCTTTCTGCCGATGTTTTCAAGCACCGCATCGGAAAGGCTCTGCGGGTTTACGCTGATACGGGTAACACCGTACTGCTTGCATACCGCAAGCTTTTCCTCCGTAATGGTATCCGGTCTTCCCGCCTCTACGGTAAATTCAAGCAGCTCGTCCGCATTAACGTACTCGCTTACCGCGGAAAGGAGGCGCTTCATCTGCTCGGGGGAAAGAATGGTGGGTGTACCGCCGCCGACGTAAATGCAGGCAACCCTTTGCTCCGTACGTGCGATGTGGCGGAATATTGCGCCTATCTCCTCAATAAGTCTGTCGAGATACTCGTCTATCATAGAGAGGAGACGGGGGGTTGTATAGGAAACGAAGGAGCAGTATGCGCATCTTGACGGGCAGAACGGAATGGAGATATACACACTGCACATATTGGGTGCAAGCTGCTTTTTCAGCTTCATATCCGCCGCGGCAACAGAGGCACAAAGCGCCGCCTTCTTTTGGCTGAGGAAGTATTCCGACCTCATAAACTGGCGCGTCTTCTGTATACCGCCGCCGGAGGCAAGAAACTCCGCCGCTACCTTTGCGGGGCGAACGCCCGTAAGCACTCCCCACGGAGGCTGAACGCCGAAAAGCTCCTTTCCCGCGGCAAAGACAGCGCGTCCCACGGCAAGCTTTTTTGCGCGCTGAGGCGTCACACCCGCCATAGGCACAAACGTGCCCTCTCCGCAGGCCTCTTTTCCGTCCTCGCGCTTCATACGCGCAAATGCAAGCAGATTGCCCTCCGCATCCTCGGTGCAGGATACCTCAAGCTCGGAGGGATCGTCATCCTCCTCATGCTGCTTGGGGAATTTTGCCCCGGGGAAAAACAGCATGGCAAGCGTCTGCGCGTAATATTCGTTTATTCCTTCTCCGGCAATGATCTTCATTTTATCATCCTCTCGGTGGCGTATTAAACGAAGCCTCTCATTACGCTGTCAACGCCCTTGATGGAGCGCAAACGCGATACGATGGAATTGAAGTGGCTTACGTTTTTGCACGCAACCGTCAAATTTACTGTTATTGTGTGCTCTGTACGCTGATTGGTGTTTATCTGCATAAGTGCAACCTTCATATCGGCAAGCACCGCGGTAATATCCGCAAGCAGGGTGAGATTGTTTTCCGCCTTGAGCTGGATGAGAGATTCGTATACGCTCTCGCCCGTTGCGGAGGGAGACTGAGTTTCCCAATGCGCCTCTACCCATCTGTCTCGGTTTTCGGGTATCTGCCTTCCGCTTATTACGTTGGGACAGTCGGCCTTGTGTATGGAAACGCCAAAGCCCCTTGTAACAAAGCCTATAACGGCATCTCCGGGAAGCGGATTACAGCACTTTGCAAACTTAACATGGCAATCGCTCTCTCCGTCCACAACGATACCGCCGTTGTGCTTGATGTTCTTGGGCTTGGTGGTCTTGACCTGCTCGGGTGTTGCGGGAATTTCCTTGATCTCGGGCTCAACTATGCGCTCATACTCGTCATGCAGTCTTGCGGCGATCTTCGATACCGCAAGTCCGCCGTAGCCGATGGTGTTGTAAAAATCGTCCGGCTCCTGAATGCCGATCTTTTTTGCGACGTTTGTAACGATATCGCGCAGCTGTGCCTCCGTAAAGGGTCCGCAGGCACGGCGAATTTCCTTTTCGACCTCGTTTTTACCGACAACGATGTTCTCCGCACGGCCTTCCTTCTTGAACCACTGGCGGATCTTGTTGCGCGCCTCACCCGTCTTTACTATCTTAAGCCAATCGCGGCTCGGTCCCTTGGAGGAGGAAGAGGTAAGGATCTCGATTATCTCGCCGTTTGTGGGAATACGGTCGATGGGCACTATCATACCGTTTATCTTGGCGCCTACCATACGGTTTCCGACCTGCGAGTGAATTGCGTACGCAAAGTCGATAACGGTAGAGCCGAGGGGGAGCGCAATAACGTCGCCCTTGGGAGTGAACACAAAAGTCTCGTCATTGAATACGTCGGTCTTGAGCGCGTGCATAAACTCGTCGGGATCGGCGTTGTCGCTTTCCGTTTCAACAAGCTTTGCGACCCACTCGAGGCGCTTGGAAAGCTCCTCGTCCTTGGTCTTTTCACCGGACTTGTACTTCCAGTGCGCCGCTATACCGTATTCCGCAACGTGGTGCATCTCGTACGTTCTTATCTGCACCTCAAAGGGGATACCGCCCCTACCTATAACGGTAGTGTGAAGCGAGCGGTACATATTGGGCTTAGGCGTGGATATGTAGTCCTTGAAGCGGCCGGGCACGGAGTTAAACAGCTCGTGTATCATACCGAGCGCGGTATAGCACTCCAGCTCCGTTTCAACGATTATGCGAAGGGCATAAAAATCGTAAATCTCGTCAAAGGACTTGTTTTGCGAATACATTTTGTTATAGAGGCTGTAGATGGACTTGATGCGCCCCTCAAGAGTGAATTTCAGACCGTTTTCGCGGAGCTTAGAATCAACCTTCGCTCTCGCATTCTCGATGAAGTTTATGCTTTGTCCGTACTTTTCCTCTATTTCCTTTTCAACCTCACGGTAACCGATGGGGTCAAGATACTGAAGACTGATATTTTCCAGCTCCTGCTTTATCTTCTGCATACCGAGGCGGTGTGCAAGCGGTGCGTAAACGTACATCGTTTCAAGTGCGATGGTGCGGCGCTTTCCATCCTTTTTGGCGGAAAGGGTACGCATATTATGCAGTCTGTCGCACAGCTTGATGAAGATAACGCGGATATCCTTGGACATCGCAAGAAGCATCTTGCGTATGTTCTCTATATGCGCCTCTTCCTTGTTTTCGATGTTAAGATCGACGATCTTGGTTACACCGTCAACAATAACCGCAACGTCCTCGCCAAACCTTGCACGGATGGAATCGAGGCTCGTCTTGGAGGAGCAATCCTCCACGGTATCGTGAAGCAATGCGGCGCATATCGAATCGCTGTCAAGCTCCAGGCTCGCTATTATCTCCGCAACCGCAATGGGATGCGTGATGTAAGGGTCGCCGCTGTTGCGGAACTGACCCTCGTGAAGCTCCTTGGAGTATTCGTACGCACTGCGTATTTTTTCTATATTGTATTTTTTGCCGGTGAGGGCAAGCATACCGAGGAGGCGATCGATATTATCGTCACCGCCGCCCGCAGATACCTCACCGAGCCTTTTTTTAATATCTTCCATTACTTGCTCCGTCTTCTCATCCCGCGCAGCTTACGCAAAATGCCGGAACGCTCAAGATCGGTCTTGGGCGGGGCGGGATAAACGTTGAAATTGAAATAATCGCTGTCCTCCTCTTCCACGTTAAGCAAATTCAGCTCACGCAGTATAAGCAAGGAGAATCTGAGCTTGATATAGTTTACAGAGGTGTTTCCGCTGTCCGCAAGCAGACCGAGAATGGCACGAACGCTCATCTCGCTGTTGCCGATACGGCACTCACGGCGAAGGAGGGTATAAACCGCGGAAATGTCGTTTCTGTCGGGAACCTCGTTTTCCTCGGCATACTCGGCAGCTCCGTTTTTCAGCGCCTCAAAGCGCATAATGCTCTCCTCGCGGCGCTTTGCATCCGCCTCGGAGGAGCGTACGTCCTTGCAGACGAGCTGAACGCTCTTCACTCCGCAATATTCGTTTATATCCACGTTGAACAGCAGATCCGCCATCTCACCGCCAAACACGGGAACGCTTGCGGGCGAATGTCCGAAGTACATTGCGCTTATCTCTCTGCCGCCGCAGTTGATCACTATCTTACTGTGCTTACCGGCGCTGACGGGAATAACGTCGCATACGGGCACGTCACGCAAAACGAAGCAAGGAACGGGATTTCCGATTCCGCAGGGCTCAAGCAAACGAAGATCCTCCGCAAGGCCGAGGGTGATCTCGTCCGGCGAAAGCTCCATATCGTAATCAAGCGTGCACTGAACGGGCATACCGTCCGGAAGAACGGTACGCGCATATTCGTTTATCTTTTCGCGGAACGCATCGATGTTTCCGCGCTTAAGGCTAAGACCGGCGGCAAGCTCGTGTCCACCGTATTTTTCAAGCAGATCGCCGCAATGGACAAGGGCATCGACAAGGTTAAGCCCTCTCACGCTTCTGCCGGAGCCCTTACCCATATCGGCGGGTGACTGCGGCTCAGCGGCATCACGTCCCTCGTAGGAGACGAGAATGGAGGGAAGCCCGTACTTTTCCGTAATTCTGGAGGCAACTATACCGATAACGCCGTGGTGCCAGCCGTCATCGTCCAGCACTATTACGGGATCGCGGTCAAAATTATGCTCGCTTTCTATTCTCGCATATGCCTCGGAGGCTATTTTATTCTCCTCGGATTGGCGGAATCTGTTCGTTTCGCACAGCTCATCCGCAAGCTCGTCCGCTCTTGCGCGCGAATCGGTTAAAAACAGCTCTGCCGCAATGGATGCGTTGGTTATTCTTCCCGCCGCGTTGATACGGGGCGCAAGAGTGAAGCCTATAAAGGTAGAGCTGATGCGCGGTGCGCGGGAGGTCTTTCCGTCCGGACGGCGCATAGCCGCCGCAACAAGCGCGGAGATAGCCATTCTTCCGCCCTTCTGCATACGGGAAAGACCGTATTTTACGATAAGACGATTCTCGTCAACAAGGGGCATAACGTCCGCAACGGTACCGAGCGCAACAAGGTCGGCATATTCGTTGCAAACACGCGTAAGCGCCGCCTGCTTGTCCGCACTTCGGCTCATTTCCACCGCGCAGATAAGCTTAAATACAACTCCGACACCCGCAAGGCTCTTAAAGGGGTACTCGCAATCGGCTCTTCTGGGGTTTACCACAGCATCAGCCTCGGGAAGTGCGGCACGGCACTCGTGGTGATCGGTCACGATCACGCGCATTCCTGCTTCCTTTGCCGCCGCTATCTCGTCAACAGCGGTAATGCCGGTATCAACGGTTATGATAAGTCCGACACCGTCCGCCGCCATTCTTTCGATAGCGGAGCGGGACATTCCGTAGCCCTCACCAAGTCTGTCGGGTATGTAATGGGAGACGCTTGCACCGCGGCCTTCAAGGTAAAGCTGAAGTATGCTTACCGAGGTAACACCGTCAACGTCATAGTCTCCGTATATCGTTATCGGCACGTTATCGGCAAGCGCGTCCTCCACAACCTTTACCGCCTTATCCATATCGGTAAGCAGGAAGGGGTCGTGAAGATAACCGTCCTCCACGCGCAAAAATGCGGTTGCCTCCTCCGCAGTCTTATAGCCGCGAAGGCTGAGAAGGCGACCAAAGGCCTCCGAAAAGCCGAGCTCGCGCGCAACAGCCGCGCCCTCTCCGCTATCGGTGCCTATTCCCTCCCTGTACGCCCAAAGCTTTTCGGACGCTTTTTTATTTATATAGCTCATTTGATTCCTCCGATGGATTTTTGCGGCTTATGCGTTTTTAGCGGCGGAAAGAATTATCATTTCCGCAACCTTCAGCCCGTCTGCCGCCGCGCTTGTGATTCCTCCGGCATAGCCCGCACCCTCTCCGCACGGATAAAGGTTTGCGATACCGGGGGCTGTAAGTGTTTCTGCCGAGCGAAGGATACGCATCGGCGCGCTTGTTCTCGTCTCCGCACCGGTAAGCACGGCATCGCCCGTGTCGAAGCCGTTCAGTATGCCGCCGAAGGCCCTAAGCCCACCGCGCAAAGAGTCGGTTATAAATTTCGGGAAAAGCTCGCTCATATCCGCAAGGGTGCAGTTACCGTCCATATAGGTGGGAAGCACTCGCCTCGGTCTTGTGCCGCGTGTACCCGCCATAAGGTCGGATACCGTACACATCGGTGCGGCAAAGCCACCGCCGCCGAGGGTATGGGCACGCATCTCCAGCATACGCTGGAACTCCACGGCGTCCTCGGGTCTTCCGCCAACGTCCGCGGGATTTACGGAAACAGCCACCGCCGCATTGGAATTCCTTCCGTCACGCGCGTAGGTGCTCATACCGTTCGTAACAACTCCGCCATCCTCCGTAGAGCCGCAAACGACCTCGCCACCCGGGCACATACAGAAGGTGTAAACTCCTCTGCCGTTCACACGGTAGGAAAGCGAATACTCCGCATGTCCGAGCGCGGGATGTCCCGCAAGCGCTCCGTACATCGCGCGGTCTATATCCTCCGTAAGGTGCTCAACACGCACACCAACGGAAAAAGGCTTTGCCTCGCGCTGAATATCGTACAGCGGAAGCATTGCGTATATATCCCTTGCGCTGTGTCCCGTAGCGAGCACACAGCACGAGCAGGGGATGTTACCCTTATCGGTCCTTGCCTCGGTTATAATACCGTTTGCAGCTTCAAAGCCCGTAAGCTTTGTGCGGTACATAATTCTGCCGCCAAGCTCCTCTATGCGCCTTGCGGCGTTTTCGATGATTCCGGGCAGCAGGTCCGTACCAACGTGCGGACGTGCGCGGCGCAGGATATCCTCCGGCGCGCCAAGCTCGGAAAGCATCTTAAGCACCGCAGCACAGCGCGGGTCGTTTACGCGTGTAACAAGCTTTCCGTCCGAAAACGTGCCCGCGCCTCCCGCGCCGAACTGTATATTGCAATCGGGGTCAAGTATTTTTGTTCTGTAAAAATCGTCGCGGCACGCGATGCGCTCGCTCATACAGCCGCCACGCTCTATCACTATCGGCTCCATGCCCTTTTCCGCTAACAGAAGCGCGGCAAAAAGCCCTGCGGGGCCCGTACCTACGACAAGCGGGGGGAGTGCGGGGCGCTTGGGGTCGGGCAGACTGCTTGAAAGAAACGGTGCAGCGGGAAATGCCCCGTGCAGTGCGGAAAGCGCATCCTTGTCGGGTCTTGCGCCCTCAAGCGTACAGCTTACGGAATAAACCAGCCTCACGTTGTTTTTTCTGCGCGCGTCAACGGAGCAACGGTAAATATGTGCGGAAAGCAATTTTGCGCGCGGTACGTATCTGCTTATTCTTTTTTTCGCCTCAGCGACAGCCGCGCTGTCCCCTGCATCGGGGGACAGCGCGATGTCTGAAATTATTAGCTCATATGTTTCGGACATAAATATCACTTCTTAATTACGTTGATGTAGTACGTACCAAGCTCGTAGATAAGGCCCTCATAAGCGGTGGGCATCTTTATCTGTGCCTGCACGCGGAATTCGCCGGAGCCCTCAATATCCTCAAGAGAGGCTGTAACCTCAATGCTTCTTGCGGAAAGCTTGGAAAGAATGCTTTCGGGGCCGCGAATCACTATGTCAAGCTCCTCGGTTACGAGTGTGTAGCCGGAGCCGACTATCTTAAATCCTGTCACCTTAAGGGTGCGCTGTACAGTATTTTTGTGCTTTACGGTTATCTTTGCGGAGGTTCTTCCGTCCACAGCAACTACTCCGCCGGG
>JAFOAB010000305.1 GCA_017382555.1 Clostridia bacterium | reverse complement strand
CTTCTGATTAGCGATACCGCAGCTGGTCTTGCAAGCAGACTGGCAAGAAGTCTGGCACTCGCCGCATCCGCCCTTCTTTGCGCTCTCGCAAAGGTTACGGGTCTTGATAGTCTTGATATGCTCCATAATAGCACCTCCAAAAAATCTTCCTATAAATTCTATCACTTTATTTCGCCAATGTCAACAGAAAAAGCGCATTTTTCCCTTATTCTACGCAAACAACTCCGTTTTCTTTTACGGTAACTGTCATTCCGTCACGAACATAGTCAAGGAACTCATCTCCAAGCGAGTCAATAACGGGCATACACACGTCATCAAGCCATACGTCGGCAAGTATAGAGCCTGCCGCCGCAAGGCTGTCTATGGGCTTTGAGAAGAGCATACATGCGGGCTGACGCTTCATTGCGCACGCACAGTAAAGCACAAGGCCGCCCGTTGTGGAGCCGATGGTCATAGGGAGGCAAAGCGCCTTGCCCGCCATCTGCTTGCCGTAAAGATCGGGGTTGTTCTGATCTCCGCAGGTCGCCTTTTTATCACCGAACTGCAAAGCCTTCTGGAAGGATGCAAGGGTATTAAGTCCACCGTGGGAAACAACAGCCTCGGCACTTACCGTACCCTCGGCTATAACACGTCCCTTAAATTCTCTCATTACTTATTACCTCCCTTTGTGATCTGCGCAAGTATCTCGTCGTCCGTATAATAACGCGCGGTGGTGTAGGTACGAAGCTTGTTTGACGAGGTAATTACGGGCATCTTGCCGCAGAGGGGATTATTCATATACATAAGCGGGCAAATATACGAGGTTATAACTCCCGTTGCCTTAAGACGCGCGGCATATTCGGTCGCATTGAACTTTTCAAGCACGTCGGGAGCGGCGGTAAACACGGTGGGAATTACCACCTTGCTGTTGCCTGCCTCCTTTAAGGATGCTTCAACCTTGTCCGTCCAATCCTTAAGCTGCTGGAGGCTCATATGAGGACAGCCCATAAAGCAAAGCTTGGGGGATGCATTTATATTCTTCCAAATAACGGGGTAATTCTTATATACGCGCTCAAGCTCGGCATCGTCTATTACGTATACCTGAGCGTCATCGCATACAAGGCTATCACCAAGCTCGACAGCCTCGGGGGTAAGTCCGTCGATGTGATAAAGGCCCACGGCACCGTTTGATGCGGTTGCGGCACCGAAATCCTTGAGATAGGTTCTTACACCGTCGTCAAGCTCGTTGCCAAGCCACTTATCAAGCCCCTTGATATACGGAACAGCCTCCATAACCTTCATACCGATAGCGGAGCCGAGAAGCTGTGCCTCGGGCTTTTTGGTGGTCTTTATCTCGACTACCCAGGTAGCCTTTCTTCCCTCGTCGGTAAGCAGACCGAAATACGGAACGTAGCCGACAACGGAGCCCATAATATCGATAATACCGGAATTGCGGTTGCAGCGCGCACCGAGAACGGAGTTTGCATATACAACTGCGGAGGATTCCGCCCAAGAGAGCACGTCGCCCTTTTTCGGGGTGTTTCCTACCTCGTCCATATAGCAGGTGCAGGTGAACGCCTTATCGTCTTTTAAACCGAGTGCGGAAAGCTGCTTTTCATAGCTTTCCTGCGTTGCGTACATAAAGTTATTGAATATAAAATTCTGCAAAAAGTTTGCGGGGACGTTTTTATCAAGCGGACGGGGGTCAACGGAGAACTTCTGCGTTGATACCGCACCCGCATCGATAAGCTGCTGCATAAGCTCGAACACGGGGGTCATCATTTTAAGTCCGAACGAGGTAACGAGGTGGTTATAATCGCTTGTTACGGGCACAAGCTTTTCTGCACCGAACGCCTCGCCGTACTTAACCATGGTCTTCATTACCTTGGCAAGCACCTCACCCTTGGAGCCGTTCAGTATTTCATTTTGTTCGTTTGTAAGTATCATACTTTCCTCCTTACAGCTTCATTGCCACGTCCCATGCCTGCCAAATGACGGTACGCAGGTTTCCGACCTTTGCGGCATCGCCGATGACGTGCACGTTCTTTGCCTTCGGGGCAAGAGGTGCGGGCTTGTAGCCAACGGAAAGAACAACGGAATCAGCGGCTATATCGAAGCTCTTTCCTTCCTTATCCGCAACCTTAACGCCGCCGTCGGTTATCTCTAAGAGTCTTGTTTCAAGATGCACGGGCACCTTGTTTGTCTTGAAGAAATCACGCAGATAGCTGGTATTTGCAAGGCAAACACCCTTTGTGGTTACAAGGTCGTCCTGCATTTCAACGATCGTGGGCTTCTTACCCTTCAGGTAAAGCTCGTACGCTATCTCGCATCCCGTAAGTCCGCCGCCGATAACAACAACGCTATCACCGACCTCCTTGTTGCCGAGGAGGAAGTCAACCGCCTCAATTCCCTTTTCAAAGCCCTTTACGGGTATCTTGTTGGCAATCGCACCGGTTGCGATGATAACCTCATCGGCACCGAGAGAATTAATGTCCGTTACCTCGGTATTAAGCTTGATTTCAATGGGATATCTCTTTATCTCGCGCTCATACCAAGCGATAAGATCTCTATCCTTTTCCTTATAAGAGGGCGCCGCCGCGGCAATGAATACACCGCCAAGTCTTGCGCTCTTTTCATAAAGCGTTACGCTGTGTCCGCGCTTCGCAAGCACTATCGCCGCCTCCATACCGCCGATACCGCCACCCACTACGGCAATCTTCTTTGCCTTCTTTGCGGGGTCGATATGGTATTTCTTCGACTGCATTGTTTCGGGATTCAGCGCACAGCGGGAAAGTCCCATTGTATCGGTAAGATCCTGCGTGTTTGCGTGACCCTTGGAGGAGGAGAAGTTAAAGCAGCCCGCGTGACAACAGATGCAGGGCTTTATCTCCTCAACGCGCTCCTCGATAAGTTTTGTTACCCACTCCGGGTCAACGAGGAACTGACGCGCAACGCCAACGCCGTCTATCTTACCCTCGGCAACAGCCTTTGCGCCGACCTCAGGCTCCATTCTTCCCGCACAAACGACGGGAATATCAACAAACTGCTTTATATGCGCAACGTCCTCAAGATTGCAGTTCTGCGGCATATACATCGGCGGATGTGCCCAGTACCAGGAATCATACGTACCGTTATCCGCATTCAGCATATCGTATCCCGCATCCTGCAGATACT
>JAFOAB010000304.1 GCA_017382555.1 Clostridia bacterium | reverse complement strand
GGATAGGATATTCGGCTTCAGCACCGTAAATACGGTGTCCCCTTCGCCCGATCCGTTCCCGGAGACTACCGCAAATCCTGCGGATACCGATCCTCCGGAGGACACGATAACGGGTAAGGATCCCGTTGTTCCCATGCCCGGCAAGAATAATCTCCTGCTCCCCGTCACCATCGGTGCCGTTGTTGCTGCCATTGCCGCAGTTATCGTGGGCATTGTGGTTTGCGGAAAGAAGAAAAAGTAAGATTAAAAAGTTAGAATAAGAAAGAACCCCGCCTGCCGTTATGATACGGTAGGCGGGGTTGCTTTACAATCCTTACGTTATTTTCTTGCGAAAATGCCCCCTCCATTTACATAAGGGAGGATTGGGGGATTCAGTCTAAGCGGGCAAATAAAAAAGAAGCACCACAGCTCATCAATGCCAAAGGCCCTGATGCAACGTCCAAAATCGGTTCTGCTGATGCTTCTAATGTAAGAATAGCGGAATCATAAGCGATTGTCAACCCCATTAAGATAGGAAACGTATAAAAAGTGGTGGCTGTAGGTGCTTGGCTAATCCGACAGGATTCGATTCTCCGGCCTCGACGGCCGTCGGTCCGGCCGGATCTGAACGTCCCCCGGACGTTCATTCAACACCGGCCGTTCGAATCCTTCCATTTGTAAGAGCAAAATTAAAAGAGGCACTATGTAGCTTGTCTAATCCGACAGGATTCGATTCTCCGGCCTCTACGGCCTCCGGTCCGGCCGGATCTGAACGTCCACCGGACGTTCATTCAACACCGGCCGTTCGAATCCTTCCATTTGTAAGAGCAAAATTAAAAGAGGCACTATGTGCCTCTTTTAATTTTGGCCTACCCGACAGGATTCGAACCTGCGACCTTGAGAGTCGGAGTCTCACGCGCTATCCAGCTGTGCCACGGGTAGATATATCGGGCGCGATGCGCCCGATGCTTTGTTTAGAAATAATCCTCGTCGTGCTTGCGACGCTTTTTGCTTGTGCCCTTAAACGACAGGCTTATCAGCAGTCCCGCAATTACAACGGCGATAAGTGCAATAATGATGATTGCCACAGTGCTTCCGCCGTCCTTTTCGGTAGAGGCAGGAGCCTTCGTTGTGGTGGGTGCGGTGGTGGAGGGGGCTGTTACCTCGGAGGTAAGCTTATCGATAGCCTTGGTTGCTACCGTAGCACCGCAAACAGTGCATTTCTGCGCCTCCTCGCCCTCCGTATCAGCGGTGGGCTCGGTTACGGTTTCCCATTCACCTGCGGTGTGGTCTGCAAGCGGAAGCTCGGTCTCACCAAGAGAGATACCGCAATCCGCGCATCGTGTAAGCGCAACGCCCTTTGTTGTGCAGGTGGATGCCTTTACTGTCTCGCTTACCGTATTCTTGTGCGTGCAAGCGGGGGCCTCTGTGGTGGGGATGTCCGTTGCGGAGCCGCCGGGAGGGATTATAGAGCCGTTATTAAGCTTCAGGGTAACGTCGGCAAGGCTGTGATCTGCCTCGGAGTGAAGCACAAAGCCCTTCTCACCGAGGGGAGCGACGTTGACGGTAGCGCCCTTAAAGCTATTTGCCGTAACCTTGAAAACTATTTTGGCTACAGCACCGTCACCGTTGATATTATCGGCGCTTGCGGCGTTAAATATTATCCTTCCATCCTGCACGTTAACGCGCTTGGATGCGGCGGAAAGCAGGTCGGTAAACTCCGCACTTACCACCGTAAGCACGCTTTTATCGTACTGAATTTCAAAGCCCAGGGCGCAAAGCCCGGGGTTGCCCGATATGCTTATAAGTATCTCGGCAGCTTCTCCCGTGCTTGCCTCTGCATTCGATACGGTAAGCTCCGCATCGTACGCCGCAGATACGGCAAGGGAGGGAAGCGCGAGGATCATAACAGCTGAAATTAAAAGAGCCAACAGTTTCTTCATCTTGCTTCTCCTTTCTTAAAACAGGAGTAGTATATCATTTTTTTTGAGATTTGTCAAGCGAGGAGCGCTGTAAACGCTTACCGTGGAAGGGGAGTTTTTCCTTGCAGAGTAAAAACAACCGCAAGATGCATCGCATCTTGCGGTTGAAATCAAAGCCTATTCGCGGGTCGCATTTTCCTTGATATAGTCTAAGATATGTCCCTCGGTAACTACGTACTTAAGATAAGGCATACCGTAAATTTCCTTATACTCGGTAAGGTCGGTGGTGCCGTAGTTCTCGCCAAAGTGCGCAAGCACGTCGGTATCCTTGGGCTCGTACTCCATTACCTCCGCAACGGCCTGACATACGAGAGAGTATCTTGCGTAGTTCTCACACTCGGGTCTGCTGGTGGAGATAAGCTCCTCCTTGGTGGTGCCCATTGCGGAAAGGAACGCATCAAGCTCCATGCCGTAGTAGCTGCCGTAATCGCGGTAGTATTCGATCATCTGGTCGATCTGGTGCTGAACGAGCACCTCGGGAACCTCGGTAACCTCAATTCCGGAGTAGAGAAGCTCGTATATATAATTATCGATTGCGGTTGTGGAAATGCTCTCTGCGAGATAATCGGTAAGCGCTGCGGCGGTTGCAAAGCCGTAATCGGTAAGATTGGTGCTTACAAATTCATCGGTAAGCTCGGGGGTCTTGAGGATGTAGTTGATCTTGGTAACAAACAGCGCGTCCTTGCCGTTAAGCTCCTCGTTGCCGTAATTTTCGGGGAAGGTGACCTCGATGTTTACGGTTTCACCGGGCTTGTGACCGATAAGCTGGTAAAGGAAGTCGTCAATGTAGGAGGTAACACCGATTGTAACGTCGGTGCCCGCACCTGCGGTGCTTCCGCCGGCGAATTCAACTCCGTCGATGCTTCCGACGTAGTCGATGTTTACGGTATCGCCAAGCTTGATCTCGCGGTCAAGATGAACGGTGGAGTCCGCATAAGCGGAAAGGATCTCCGCAAGGGCGATAGCCATTGCATCCTCGTCGGGTGTGTGTACGCTCTTGGGGATAACAATACTCTTAATGAAATTCTTGTCGATCTTAACGTAATTCGTTGCGGTAACGTCGTATCTACCGTTTTCCTTAAGGGGGCCGCTGTATACCGCTACGGTGTCAACGGTCTCGGTAAGTTCGGGTGCATCGGTCACTGCGGGAGCGGTTGTAACCGTATCGCTCACCTTATCGCCGAGGTTAGGGTTTACAAGGCTGTTTTTGGGGGTGCAGGAGGCAAGCGCCATAACCGCAAGGATTGCGGCGGTGATTTTAAGTATTTTTTTCATGGGTTCTCTCTCTTTTTAAATTTCAGTAAGCAATATTGTACATTGTTTTTCCGATAATTGCAATACAGTTCACAAAAGAAACACATTCGAGGGGCATTTGATGCTCAGCACTCGGTGCTTTCCTTTTGCGTATGTGCGATGCGTACACCCTCACCGATGTCGAGGAAGTGTCTGCCCGTAAGCTGTATGTATCCCGTCTCGCGGGAGAATTGAGTTATGCTGTTGTAGCTTCCGCTTTTTACGGTAACGCGGCTCTCGCGGTGGAAAAGCCCGTATTTTGCGGCAACGTATTCCTCAAGGGTAATGCCCCTTGCGTTTAACACCCTTGCGGCATCCTTGCCGACGTAGCGGAAGTGCCATGCCTCATATATAAATCCGGTGATTTCCACCTTTTCCGCGGGGTAACGCAGAACGATTCCGTATCTCGCACCGTTTTCCTTTATCCACGCCCATTCGGGGGTGATGTCGTAATAATGGTGCTTTTTGCCGCCGAAAAGGGTCAGGTCGGGGTCGTGCATATCCATTGCAACTCCGTAATAATGCTCGGAGGTGCCGGGGAAGGCGCAGGAGCG
>JAFOAB010000303.1 GCA_017382555.1 Clostridia bacterium | reverse complement strand
GTATCCGCGTAACAGCCGGGAGTATAGATAAGCCCGAAGGAAAGACCGATAGCACCCGCGCGAAGGCTCTTGCGCAGGAGATCTTTCATGCTTTCAAGCTCCTCGACGGTGGCCTGCCTGTCTGCATCGCCGACAATGGCTTTGCGGATATTGCCATGCCCAACAAAAAACGCAATATTCGCCCCCTGCGGCACGTTCTTTGCAACGCGCATGAAGCTGTCAACGCTGCGGTAAATGTCCGTGTTCAGACCGTGATCGCCCACGGGTGCAGCCTTGGCGGCGTTCAGATACGGCTTGGGAGCCACACTACCGCCGCACATTCCGCCGATAACTGTGGTAATTCCCTGCTCCACCTTCTCCTTCTGACCGGGATAGGTGAGTATCGTTGCATCCGCATGGCTGTGGGAATCAAAAAATCCTGGAGTTACGGTAAGCCCCGTGGCGTCTATCTCCCGTTCAGCACCGCAAAGCCCCACAGCGATCTTCGCTATTTTTCCGTCCTTCACAGCAACGTCGGCAATATACGGAGGCGTAAGCACACCGTCGATAATTGTTCCGTTTTTTATTATAAGATCGTACATAATATGCTCCTTTTCAAATGAACTCTACGCCGTGCACTTCTTTTCATGATTATATCACGGTAGTAACTCCGTTTCAATAGCTGTAAAACAAAAGGACTATGACGTTTTGTTGTCATAGTCCTTTTGCTATTTTAGTCAATGGTCTTCATCGTGGGGAACAGAAGCACGTCGCGGATGGCGGCAGAATCGGTGAAGAGCATGGTCATACGGTCGATGCCGTAGCCGATGCCGCCCGTGGGGGGCATACCGATCTCAAGTGCATTGAGGAAGTCCTCGTCGGTGTGGTTTGCCTCCTCGTCGCCTGCGGCGAACTGCTCCTCCTGAGCGGCAAAGCGAGCGCGCTGGTCGATGGGGTCGTTAAGCTCGGAATAAGCGTTTGCCATTTCCCAACCGTTCATGAAGAACTCAAAGCGCTCAACGTACTCAGGCTTATCGGGCTTGCGCTTGGTGAGAGGAGAAACCTCTACGGGGTGATCCATAACGAAGGTAGGCTGGATCATATGCTCCTCTGCGAACGTCTCGAAGAAGAGGTTGAGAATATCGCCCTTCTTGTGTCTTTCCTCGTACTCTACGCCCTTTTCCTTTGCGATGGCGCGAGCCTCCTCAAGGGTATTTATCGCGTCAAAATCGACGCCTGCATACTTCTTGACCGCATCAACCATGGTAATGCGCTCAAAGGGCTTGCCGAGGTCCATTTCAACGCCGTTGTAGCTGATCTTGGTGGTGCCGAGCACTGCCTGAGCAACGTAGCGATACATATCCTCGGTAAGGTCCATCATACCGTGGTAATCGGTATAAGCCTGATAAAGCTCCATGAGTGTAAACTCGGGGTTATGACGGGTGTCAAGTCCCTCGTTACGGAATACTCTGCCGATTTCGTAAACTCTCTCAAGGCCGCCGACGATAAGGCGCTTAAGATAAAGCTCGAGAGAAATGCGAAGCTTGAAATCCTCGTCAAGAGCGTTAAAGTGCGTCTCGAAGGGTCTTGCAGCCGCACCGCCCGCATTGGAAACAAGCATGGGTGTCTCAACCTCCATAAATCCGCGTGCATCAAGGAAGTTTCTGATCTCGCGGATGATGCGGGAGCGCTTTACAAATACGTCGCGTGCCTCGGGATTTACAATGAGGTCAACGTATCTCTGGCGATATCTGAGGTCGGTATTGGTAAGGCCGTGATACTTCTCGGGAAGCATCTGAAGGCTCTTGGTAAGCAGAGTTACGGAGGTAGCGTGGATGCTCTTCTCGCCCGTCTTGGTGGTAAATGCGGTACCTACGATACCAACGATATCACCAACGTCGAACTTTTTGAAGCCCGCATAGCTATCCTCACCGATAGAATCGCGCGCAACGTAAACCTGAATATTTCCCTTCAGGTCCTGAACGTTGCAGAAGGATGCCTTACCCATAATACGCTTGGAAAGCATACGTCCGGCAATGGAAACCTCCTTACCCTCAAGCTCCTCATAGTTTTCCTTGATATCGGTGCTGTGATGGGTAACGTCGTACTTTGTTATCTCAAAGGGGTCGTTGCCTGCCTGCTGAAGGTTGGCAAGCTTTTCTCTTCTTACTGCGCGCTCGCTTGTGCTGCGTGCAGCCTCTTCAGCCGCGCTTGCGGCATTTATGTTTCTTTCGTCCTGCATAATAACTGTCCTTATTCCTTTACGGTTCTTGTAACTTCAACGATAACGTACTTCTTATCGCCCTTGGGTGCGGAAACGGTAACCTCCTCGCCCGCCTTCTTGCCGAGAATAGCAGATCCGATGGGAGAACGGTCGGAAATACGACCCTCCAGAGGATTAGCCTCGTTGCTTCCTACGATAGCGTACTTCTTCTCCTTACCGGTAGCGATCTCGCGGAGGATAACGGTAGAGCCGAGGTGAATTGCGGAGTGGTCAAGTGCAGACTCCTCTACAACAACGGTGTGGAGAATGATCTCCTCAAGCTCGCTGATTCTGCCCTCTACCTTGGACTGCTCGTTTTTAGCCTCATCATACTCGGAGTTCTCGGAAAGGTCACCAAAGGAACGAGCGATAGCGAGGTTTTCCTTAACCTCGTTACGCTTTGTATTCTTTAAGTAATCAAGCTCTTCCTTGAGGGCGCGAAGACCCGCTTCGGTATTAAATAACTGTTTTGCCGCCATTTTATTTGCTCCTTACCCGCCCGAAGGCGATTGTGATTTGTTTTATATATTGTCAGGTTATTGTGCCGTCACCCTTATTCGATCCGTTCATTGCTTCAAACAGGGTTGCAACAGCAGCCTGAAGCTGAACGTCCTGCTCATCCGTGAGCTTGTCGAGATTCATATTTGCGAATTCCTCGGGCATCTCAACCTCAACGTCCGGCACAACGCCGACACCGTGATAGTTGGGAGACTTGGGAGGCAGATAGTACGCACAGGTTACGGAAACACCGCTTCCGTCGGAAAGCTGGAGCACCGTCTGCATCGTGCCCTTGCCGTATGTGGTTACACCGACAAGCTTTGCCATTCCGTAATCCTGCATAGCGGAGGAGAAAAGCTCGCCCGCGCTTGCGGTATACTGATTGCAAAGCACAACGGAGGGATAATCGAAGTAGCTTGCGCCGGAATCAATGGAGGTGTCATTCACCTCGCCCTTGTAGTCAATACGAATGATCGGTCCCTCGGGAAGGAGGAAGTCGAGTATCTGACATACGGAGTCAAGTCCGCCGCCGGGATTGGAACGCACGTCGAACACAAAGCCCTTTGCGCCTGCGTTCAGGGCGCTGTTGATTGCATTAAAGAACTGCGTGGGGGTTTTGCTGTCGAAGCTGTAGATCTTAATTACGGCAACGTCCTTTGCCATGCTGTACATTTCCCAGCTTACGGTAACCTCGGTCACCTTGCGTCTGGGGATGGAGAAGCTTACCTCCTCCGAATAATTGTTGCCGCGGTATACGGTGAAGTTTGCATACGTTCCCTCAGGGCCGCGCATACGGTTAACCGCCTCAAGATATCCTATCTCGGACACGGGTACACCGTCAACGGTCATAATAAGGTCACCGGGGAGAACGCCCGCTTCCATTGCGGGGCTGTCGGGGAATACCGTGATTACCTCAATTCCGCTGTAGGCATTGCTGTAAAGCACGGAGATACCGATGCCGTAATATTCGCCACTCATATCGCTCATGCTCTCGGCGAAATCCTCGGCATTCATATAATGTCCGAATTCGTCCTTCGCGCCCGCAATAAAGCCCGCCATTACGTATTCCGTAAAGTAGTCGGGATCTATGGGGTCCACGTAGTAGAGATTATAGAGATTTGCGACCTCCTGAAGCTTGTCAAGCAGCTCCTTGGTTATATAAGTGCCATCTATATAATCGTCAAGATCGGATTTAGCGGAGGTGGAGGTGCCGCTTGTGCCGCTATCGCCGACGAATCTGTCGGTGGTTATCATTGTTACCTGAAACGTAATAACTGCGGTAATGGCACACATAACGATCGCCATTATCAAAGCTGTGATCTTTTTCATAACATTATTGCCCTGTAAATTATTATATTTCACTCACCGAAGACAATTTACTCAATAATCATCATATTCTTAGGTGTCGAAAGAAGGTTTCCGGAAAGGGGGTCAACTCTCTCGTTATTTACGCGTATCTCAAAATGGAGATGCGGTCCGGAGGAATAGCCCGTGTTGCCGGAAAGGGATATAACCTGTCCGCGCTCAACGTGCTGACCGGGGGATACGAGAAGCTGGGAATTGTGCGCATAAAGCGTGGAATATCCGCCGCCGTGGTCAATAAGCACGTAATAGCCGTAGGATGCGTGGTAGGTTGCAATAATGACCGTACCGGCATTTGCGGCGTACACCTCGGTGCCGACCACACAACGCAAGTCTATGCCATTATGGAAATCCGTAGTCCAATAACCGTAAATTAAATACGTACGCCATCCGTAACGGCAGGTTACGACGTAGTTGGTTGCGCCGTTAAGGGGCCAGCCGAACTGACCGCCGACGTACTCCGCCTCGGATTTACGAAGCTGCTCCGCAATATAGTCGTCAAGCTCCTTTGCAAGAACCTGCTCCTCCTGCTGACGGCGCACGTGCTCCTGATATGCGTACTCCTCGTTATTTTCAAGCGTTTCGATATAGGCATCGTTCTGCTTGATGAGAACCTCAAGCTCAGCTATATCCCCGGCAAGCTCCGCTTCAAGCTGGATCTGGGTCTCAAGCTTCTTATCAAGGTCCGCCTTTGCGGTCTCAAGATACTGCTTGGATTCCTCGTATCCGCGCTTCAAGCGATTGTCATACTCAAGCAGGCTGCTGAGCCTTTCAACGCGTGAAAGGAGATCGGTGATGCCGTTTGCGTTGAGAAGGATCTCCAAAAGTGTCTCTTCATCCTGCTCGTATGTAATGCGCAATCTTTGCAGAATGCTTGAATACGTACGGGATATATTATCTTCCTCGTGGGCTATTTCGACCTTTTTGTCCGAAATTCCCTGTTTGAGAACCTCAATATATTCGGTTGCTACTTCAATTTTATCTGCGGTGCTTTGCAGCTGCTTTGTAAGCAGCTCACCGTACTCGCTTGCATTGCTTTGGTTGTTTCTGATCTCGGCAAGCGTGTTTTCAAGCTGCGCCTGCTCGCGTCTCAATCTTTCAAGCTCCGCCTCGTATGCCTGAGTGGTTGCATCGCTGTAATCGTTGGAGCTGTAGGCAAATATACCCGTTACAAGTACAAGCGCCGAGGCAGCAATGGCAAGCGGCAACAAAGCTCTGCGTGCGTGCTTAAGGCTAAATTTCATAAATCCTCCGTATTATGCGTCCATAGGTCTGCGGATGGATATGGTGCTTCCGATAATACCGGAAACGATGCCGATAGAAAGGAAGCCGTAAAGAACGATATCCGAATATGCTTCGAAGGGCAGAAGGGTGATCATATCAAGTCCTGCCACAACGGTGCCGACAACGTATCCCGCAAGCCACTTCATGGCAAAATAGGATACACCTGCGGCAAAGGCACCCATAATAATTCCCTCCAAAACGAACGGCAAGGCGATAAACCATCTTGCGGCGCCGACAAAGCGCATAACGTATATTTCGTCCCTTCTGGAGAATACGGTCATATTGACCGTATTGATGATAACGAAGATTCCAACGGCAAAAAGAACGATGAAGAAGAACATAAACACCACGGTAACGCCGTTTTTAAAGGTGTTTACCTTAATTGCCACGTCGGAATGGGAATTCACCTTACGAACGCCCTCGATCTGGCGCAAATTATACTCAATGCGCTGAACCTTGGAGGAATCGTCGTACTCGATAATAAAGCTGTCCGCAAGAGGATTATCCTCCGCGGGAATGCCCTCGTAAAGATATGCGTTTTCGGGGTCATCCGCCTTCATATCCTCAAGTCCCTGCTCCTTGGAGACAAAGGTGACCTTCAGATTTCCAAGCTCTCTCAGCCCTTTTATTTCCTTTTCAATGCGGTCGCAGTCCTCGTCTGTCGCGTCATATTCAAGGAAAATGACGATCTTGTTCATAAGAGTAAGATCGTCAAGGTTCTCATTAATGTTAGCGATAAGAGCGTAAAAGCTGCCTATAAGCATAAGGCAGCAAACGAGCACTACAACAGCACCGAGTGTTACGGAAAAATTGCGAAATATTCCGTTGAAGGCCTGCCCGATAAAGTAAAAGGGGCTGTAGCTCTTTCTTGCTCTCATTTCTTAACCTCCGGGTAAAGCTCGCGCGCTCTTCCGTCCTCAAGTATAATTGTACGCTTGCCGTAATGACTGACAAGGTCTCTTTCGTGTGTAACTACGATTACCGTCTTGTTAAGGTTGCTTACCATAACAAGCAGGTCCATAATATTGCGCGACATATCGGGGTCGATATTTCCCGTAGGCTCGTCCGCAATAATTATATCGGGGCTGTTCACAAGCGCACGTGCAAGTGCAACGCGCTGCTGCTCACCGCCCGAAAGCTCGTAGGGATAGCTTTTTGCCTTATTTTCAAGCTGAACGGTCTTAAGAATGTACTTCACCTTGCTTGCGATGTACTTCTTCGGTGTGCCGACAACGCGCAAGGCAAAGGCAACGTTCTGCTCCACCGTCATTTTGGGGAAAAGTCTGAAATCCTGAAACACAACGCCAAGCTTGCGTCTGTATTTCGGAAGCTTAAAGGAGGGCAGACGTGTAAGATCAAAGCCCGCCACCTTAAGGCTGCCGGAATCCACCTTTTCCTCGGAGAGCAGAAGCTTCATCATCGTTGTTTTACCGGCACCGGTATCACCGACGATGAATACAAATTCGCCGTCCTCTATGGTAAGATTGAGGCCGTTAAGGACGTTTTTGCCGCCCTTATAAGCCTTTGTAACGTTCTTAAACTCAATCATTTCTCAAGTCCTTAAGCTCTAATGAGCATTAAAATTTTGCGGGCTTAGAGGTCAGATACTTCTTAACCATAAGTGCAACCTTGAAGGTAATAGCGTGCTCAAACTCACGCAGGTCAAGGCCTGTTATCTTACGGATCTTTTCAAGTCTGTAAACAAGGGTGTTTCTGTGTACGAAAAGCTTTCTCGAGGTCTCGGAAACGTTCAGATTGTTCTCAAAGAAGCACTGAACGGTCATAAGCGTCTCGCGGTCAAGAGACTCGAGCGAGCCCTTCTTGAAGACCTCCTGAAGGAATATCTCGCAAAGCGTGGTGGGAAGCTGGTATATAAGTCTGCCTATACCGAGATTTTCGTAGCTTACGATATTCTTTTCCATATCGAATACCTTGCCGACCTCGATGGCGATCTGCGCCTCCTTGTAGGCCTTGGCAAGATCCTTGATATTGTCAACAACGGTACTGATACCGATGGAAACGCGGCAATAGAACTCGGAGGACAGAGTCTCCGATACGCTTACTGCAAGCTTTTCAATATCCTTCAGGGTATAGCTGCTCTTCAGCTCGTGCACAAGCACGATATCGTGCTCACCGACGCTGATTACATAATCCCTGTTCTTGTCGGGGAACATGCTCTGCATCATCTCATAGGGCATCATATCCGTCTTGCCGTTGAACTTAACAAGATAGATAACGCGAAGCTCGTCGGAATTGAAGCGAAGCTCCTTGCTCTTCATATAAATATCACTGGGAAGGATGTTATCAAGAATGATGTTCTTTATGAAGGAGCACTTATCATACTTCTCGTCATAAAGATTCTTAATGTTTGCAAGAGAAATGGCAAGCACGGAGCTGAGTCTGTCAGCAAGCTTGTCCTCACCCTCAACAAAAACAATATTCTCAATCCTTGTGCTGTTTCCTATGGGGCGATATGTAACACCGTCGAGAAGAAGAGCCTCGCCCATATAGGAAAGCTCCTCGCGAACGTCGCGCTTCTGCTCGCCTATCTTCTGAAGCTCGCTGCAGGCAACGATAACACCGTTTTCATCAATAACACCGATGACGCGGTCGATCGCATCCTTCATCTGATGAATTACACCTTGAAACAGTCTGTTTGACATACTATACGTCCCGCTACGGGCAAATTGCACATAGCCTTCCTTTCCGTTTTGATTGAAAATAACTTTCAATTGTCCATTCTTAACGATATTGTAACTTATTTTTTGTAGAATTTCAATAGGTGATTTTATATTTTTAACAATTTATGAGAGTTTTTTCAGTTATATTGGGTGAATTTTTGTTACAAAATGACTTTCGGCAACTTGTTCATATGCGAGTGGCGTTATTTTGCGGAATCGAATGCGTACATTACAAGGAACACCATATACACAATAACGGCAACGATAAGCGCATAGGAAAGAAGCGCGGGAGCAAGAAGTCTTACAAGAGACACGCTAAAGGTAATTGCGGGGAGAAGATAAAGGGGATAAGCGCGAACACAACCGAAATTAAAGAACCAACGGGAGAGCTTTGCGTTCTTTCCGTAGTATGCGGCAAGCGCAAGTCCGCAGAACGCAGCGCAGATTATAAAGGACGCTGCGACGGAAGCGTAATTGGCAAGATCGCGGAAAATTCCGGTATTATAAACAAAGAGTCTCGGCCAGAGAGAAAGCACGATGGATGCAACGGTCACAAGCGAAAGAAGGAAAAAGTCACGCGAGAAGGTGTATCCCACAAATGCAAGCGCAACCGCAGCAAAAGCAATTATTATGAGCGCAGAGCTGTCGCTTACGCTGAAGGAGAATGCAAGGAAAACGGAAAGAGCCGCAGATGCACAAGCGATGAAGGTCGCGGAAAACGTCTTTCCCGAGGCGAGCGCGCTGTCTTCCTTACAGAAGCGGCTGACAGCAAAGAACGCAATTGCGGAAGCGGCAAACAAAACCGCAAGTATTCTTGAGGCGTTGTACATCAAAAGCAGATCTGCGCCCGCGTTGTGTGCGCAAAGCTCAAAAACTATATACGCAACAAGCGCGCAGAAAAGCGCCATTACTCGGTTGAAAATCTTATCCGAATCGGATGCCTTAGTCTTTTTCGCGGCTCCGTTATTTCTGTTTACTACGTCATTGATGCTCATATTAACACCTCAATTAATTATCAAATTCATATGCAACGCAGGAAAGCACGTGGCTGCCCGCAGTTTCGGTCCTGAGTATTCTGGAGCCGAGAGAGCAGAATCGAATTCCTGCCTCCCTTGCGGCGTCGGCCTCCTTTTGGGAGAAGCCACCCTCGGGTCCGATAACTATCGCAACGGTAAAATCATCCTTACCGCGCACACTATCATCTATGCCTGAAAGTATATCGGCGATATTATCTCCACCGCCCTCGTAACAGAAGAGCGCAACGTCCGCCCTTGATGCCTCGTTAAGCATCTCGGCAAAGCCGCTTGCCGCCGTTACGGCGGGAATACGCCCCCTGCCGCTTTGCGCTGCGGCGGATTCGGATATTTTGCAAAGTCTTTCGGTCTTTTTTGCAAGTGACGAGGCATCCGGCCTTGCAACGGATCTTTCCGTTACTCCGAAAACCACGGAATACACACCGAGCTCGACCGCCTTCTGGACGATCACGTCGGTCTTATCTCCCTTAGGCATACCCTGATACAAAATGGCTTTGTATTTCGGCTCTGCTTTATTATATTCGGTGCTTATAACCTCTGCGGTGACACATTCACCGCTTACAGAGGTGATACGGCAAATTCTGTCAAGCCCCGAGGGGTCGGATACAGCGATCTCCTCACCCGGCTTCATACGAAGCACGCGGGCAAGATGATGTGCATCTGCGCCGTAAATTGTTATAAGACCGTCACCTGTAAATTCACCTGAGAATATTCTTTGCATCAATGCCTCCGATATGCAATCGACATACTCATACCGATACATTATACATCATACAATCCGTTTTGTCAAAGGTTTTCGTCGAAATATGCAAAAAAACAGCCGATTTTTTATCGGCTGTTTTCGTAAGATTCTAAAAAAATGGCAATTATAACCAAATTTGCGCTTATTTCAGGGTAACCGCAAGGCACACCCAATCCTTCTCGGTACGGCGCTCTACAACGCGGTAACCGCACGCTTCAAGGCAGTCAAGCACCTGCTGCTCCGCAGTTTCAATGATGCCGGAAAGTATGCAAACCGTGTTCTTTGCCATATAAGCGTGCAGCTCGGGGAGCATA
The DNA here is from genome assembly GCA_017382555.1 of Clostridia bacterium. GTDB lineage: Bacteria > Bacillota > Clostridia > Oscillospirales > CAG-272 > RUG12395. The sequence goes on along the minus strand of JAFOAB010000303.1, from coordinate 4,319 downwards.
CGCACGATAATGTCGGCAACTATGTTTGCACAAACGAGAGTAAAGCCGCCTGCGGGCATCTTTACGGACTTAAGAAGGTCGGAAACACCGCACTCCACGTTCGTTACACCGTTCTTTTCGGCATTTTCTCTCGCAACGCGAACCGCATCGGGATCGAGATCGTATGCACCGCAGTATTCCGCACCAAGCTTGGAGGCAACGATGGAAAGTATTCCGCTTCCCGTTCCCACGTCAAGCATTTTTGCACCCGCGAACATATAATCCTGAAGCATTCCTATGACAAGGCGCGTGGTTTCGTGAGTTCCGGTACCGAATGCCATTCCCGGGTCCATAGTAACAAGCACCTCTCCGTCCTTAGGAGTATACTCCTCCCAAGCGGGAAGCACGGTCACGTTACCGATGTGCTGAACGTGATAATACTTCTTCCAGCTGTTTTCCCATTCACCTTGACCGTGAACGGTGCAATCAAGCACCACATCAATGCCAAGCGCGGCAAATCTGCCCTTTATAAACTCCTCTGCATACGCCGCCTGCTCACTTCCCGCGGGAAGGTACAGCGCAACGGAGCATTTGGTTTTATCCGCATTCAGTATGCTTTCGTCAAGCAGCTCACCGTATACGGGGTCTGGACCGATATCGCGATAATCCTCAATAACGAGTGCGGGATCAATAACGCTCATAACCGCCACAAGCGTGTCAAGCAGCTCCGCCTTTGCGGTAGCCTTTAATTCTGTCCACTGCTGTTCCATCATTCACTCCACGGCTTATTTGCCGAAAAACTTTTTCTTTTTGCCGGAATTGTAGTTTGCGGGCTTACAGCTGTCCGCAAATGCGTTAAGCAGCTTTTTCTGCTCGGAGGTGAGGTTTTTCGGCACCTCAACGAGTATCTGAATAATCATATCACCCTTGCGTGAGCTTCTGACGCCCTTAACACCGCATCCGCGCAGAGTAAATCTTGCGCCGTTCTGCGTTCCCTCGGGAAGATCGAATTTTTCCATGCTTCCGTCAAGCTGAGGTATCTCAAGCTCGGCACCGAGAGCCGCCTGCGGGAACGTTACGGGCACGATACAGTAAAGATCGTTGCCGTCGCGCTCGAAAACGGGATGCTCCTTGATGGAGACGATAACGTAAAGATCGCCGTTTCCGCCGCCGTTTCTGCCGTGATTACCCTCGCCCGACTGCATGATCTTCTGTCCCTCGTCAATTCCCGCGGGAATATTGACGGAGAAGGTCTTCTTTACCTTAACGTAGCCCTTTGCATTACAGTTGGAGCAGGGTGTCTTTATCTTCTTGCCGGTACCACCGCAGGACGAGCAGCGCTGCATCGTCTGCATCATACCGAGCATGGTACGCTGTGTTACTCTTACCTGACCGCTTCCGCCGCACTCGTGGCAGGTTTCAACGGTGGTTCCCTTCTCCGCACCGCTACCGCCGCATTCACCGCAGCGCTCAATGCGGTTAAAGGAGATATCCTTCTTACAGCCAAACGCCGCCTCCTCAAGCGTAAGGGTAACGCGCACGCCGATATCATCGCCGCGCTGAGGTGCGTTTCTGCCGCCGCCGGAGCTTGCTCCGCCACCGAAGAAGGAGGAGAAGATATCACCGAAGCCACCGAAATCGCTAAAGCCGCCAAAGCCACCGAAGCCGCCGTCTCCTCCGCCTGCGGCGGGATCGAATGCCGCGTGACCGTAAGCATCGTACTTTGCGCGCTTATCGGAATCGGAAAGCACGGCATACGCCTCGTTTGCTTCCTTAAACTTAACCTCCGCCTCGGCATTGCCGGGGTTTACGTCGGGGTGATATTTCTTTGCAAGCTTGTGGTAAGCCTTCTTTATCTCGGAATCTGTGGCACTCTTCTCCACCCCGAGCACTTCATAATAATCTCTTTTTTCTGCCATAATCGTACCTATGTCAAAACCGCAAACAAGAGGCAAAGGGAAAACCCATTTTGCCTCTGTTGCGTTAAAATCAAATATTAGTTGTTGTCGCCGGTCTTGTCTTCAAAATCAGCATCGTACACGGTGTCATCCGCGCCCTGCTGTGCACCGGAAGGATCGAAGCCTGCGCCCTGAGCACCGCCCTGCTGTGCGTAAAGCTTCTCGCTTATAGTGTAGAACGCCTTCTCGAGAGCCTCGGAATCAGCCTTCATCGCCTCGGTGTCGTTTGCCTCAAGGGACTTCTTGAGCTTCTCAACTGCCTCGCGAACGGGAGCCTTATCATCCTCGCTAACCTTGTCGCCAACCTCCTCAAGGGTCTTTTCTGCCTGATATACAAGGCTGTCGGCACGGTTTCTGGTCTCTGCAGCTTCCTTCTGCTTCTTATCCTCAGCCGCAAACTTCTCTGCATCCTTAACAGCCTTCTCGATATCAGCCTCGCTCATGTTGGTGGAGGAGGTGATGGTGATGTGCTGTTCCTTGCCGGTGCCCTTATCGCAAGCGGTAACGTTTACGATACCGTTAGCGTCGATATCGAAGGTAACCTCGATCTGGGGTACTCCGCGGGGTGCCGGAGGAATTCCGTCAAGGCTGAAGCGTCCGAGGGTGGTATTGCCTGCCGCCATCTCGCGCTCACCCTGAAGAACGTGAATTTCAACAGAGGTCTGGTTGTTTGCCGCGGTGGAGTAGATCTGGCTCTTCTTTACGGGAATGGTGGTGTTTCTGTCGATAATGCGGTTGAATACTCCGCCAAGAGTCTCGATACCGAGGGAAAGGGGAGTTACGTCGAGGAGGAGGAGGTCCTTAACCTCGCCGCCGAGTACGCCTGCCTGAACAGCCGCACCGATAGCAACGCACTCATCGGGGTTAATGCCCTTGAAGGGCTCCTTGCCGATGAAGCTCTTTACAGCCTCCTGTACAGCGGGAATTCTGGAGGAGCCGCCAACAAGAAGAACCTTGTCGATCTTGGATGCGCTGATGCCCGCATCTCTGATAACCTGACGGGTGGGTCCCATGGTAGCCTCAACGAGGTCACGGGTAAGCTCGTCAAACTTAGCGCGGGTGAGGGTAGCCTCAAAGTGCTTGGGGCCGGTTGCATCCGCGGTAATGAAGGGCAGGTTGATGTTGGAGGTGGTTACGCCGGAAAGCTCGATCTTTGCCTTCTCTGCAGCCTCCTTAAGACGCTGGAGAGCCATCTTATCCTTGCGCAGGTCGATGCCGTTCTCCTTCTGGAAGGTGTCAGCCATCCAGTTCATAACACGGTCGTCGAAGTCGTCGCCGCCGAGACGGTTGTTACCTGCGGTTGCAAGAACCTCAAATACTCCGTCGCTGATCTCAAGCAGAGATACGTCGAAGGTACCGCCGCCGAGGTCGTAGATCATAATGGTCTGCTCATTTTCCTTATCCATACCGTATGCAAGAGCTGCTGCGGTAGGCTCGTTGATTATACGAAGAACCTCAAGGCCCGCGATCTTACCTGCGTCCTTGGTTGCCTGACGCTGTGCGTCGGAGAAGTATGCGGGAACGGTGATTACCGCCTGGCTTACCTTCTCGCCGAGATATGCCTCCGCATCAGCCTTCAGCTTCTGAAGCACCATTGCGGAAATTTCCTGAGGGGTGTAGCTCTTATCATCGATGGTTACCTTATAATCGGTACCCATCTCACGCTTGATGGATGCTACGGTGCGGTCGGGGTTGGTGATAGCCTGGCGCTTAGCAACCTGACCGATCATTCTTTCGCCGTTCTTGCCGAATGCAACAACGGAGGGGGTGGTTCTTGCACCCTCGGGGTTGGTTATAACTATGGGCTCGCCGCCCTCGTAAACTGCTACGCAGCTGTTGGTTGTACCAAGGTCAATTCCAATGATCTTTGCCATAATATTTATCTCCTTTATCTCTTTATATATATTTGTGCGTCTGTCAGTTTGCTACGCTTACCATAGCAAATCTGATGACCTTATCGCCTATCTTATAGCCCTTCTGAAGGACCTGAACGATCTCGCTCTCGCCCTTCGTTTCATCCTCCACGTGCATAACCGCGTTGTGTACGTTGGGGTCAAACGTGGTGCCGAGCGCCTCTATTTCGGTAACGCCCATCTTTGCGAGTGCCTCACCCGCGTTTTTGATGATGAGCTCGATTCCCTTCTTCTCCTCCTCGCTTGCGCCGTACTGAAGCGCGTAGTCGAGGTTATCGATTATGGGTAGTATTCCGCTTACCGCATCGGAGAAGGCATCATTATAAAGCGCTTCCCTCTCCTTTTGGGTTCTGCGGCGGTAGTTATCATACTCTGCGGCAAGTCTCAGCTTCGCATCCTCGGAATCCGCAAGCTTCTTTTCAAGCTCCGCATTCTTCTCGGCAAGCGCCTTTACCTCTGCCTCAAGCTT
>JAFOAB010000302.1 GCA_017382555.1 Clostridia bacterium | reverse complement strand
TGCTGAATGCGGAGGCGGTCTTGGCAGAAGAATCGTTAACACGGCATCAGGCGCGGAAGGGCTTGACGATATATATGCGAAGCTTGCCACCAAGAGATATACAAATGCAAGAATACGCAGAGCGGTTCTCTCCATGCTTATCGGAGCAAAGGAATCCGATCTTCGTCAATTACCTGATTTCACATCTCTTTTATCGGCTAACAAACTGGGACTTTCCATCATCAAAAAGTCGGAGTTTACCGTTATATCGACTCCGTCGGATATCAGAATGCTTAAGAATGAGAGGGCGGTCGAGCTTTATGTCAATGCAGAAAGATTTGCTTCTCTTTGCTATGATAAATGCTATGCCGAATATGAAATGTTCGCTAAAAAACCGTTTATCGGCAATTAATTATTAATAAATTATTAATTATTTATTTACGACATTGACAATTTGCGGAAATTGTTATATCATAAATAAGTTAAAATAAATTCAATTTGGAGGTTCGCAATGTCTCAGAATACAAAACCCCTTTACATGGAATATAAGGACAAAGTACTCGTAAGAGAAGGCAATAACATTTGCTACGGTAATATGGATGATAAGGCGGTTCTTTTCCTGCTTATTACATCCTATAAGAAGCTCGGCGGACACGATATCCCCGATAAGATTCTTATCCAGATAATTTCCACCGATACGTCTCTCCCCTTCCACAAGAGAATTCTTAAGCAGGGAGAAAAGAACGGTCTTTACGATGCATTCGATATCGGTATGGCTTGGCTAAACCGCCAAAACGCATGAGGTGCAATATGAAGCGCGTTATTTCCTTATTTCTTGCCGCTTTGATGCTTGCATCCGTTGCCCTATCCATCACGTCCTGCGATAACGGCAACAATCCGATAATTACCGACCCGATAACCACCACGGAAGCAGATGAGAGCACGGTCATAATCACCGACCCCGCTACAACTCCCGCAACCGAGGATACGTCAGCCCCCTCTACGGACACGGCTGACATCGCGACCTCCGAGCCCGTAACCGAGCCCGTTGGCAGTGATGTTATTATCGGCTTTACAAATCCCCTTACAGGCCTTCCCACCGAGACAGATGTTTCACTTCTTCGTCCCATCTCGGTATCTATCGATAACGTTCTCAAGGCTCAGCCTACGATCGGACTTTCACTTGCAGACGTTGTTATCGAGCTTCCCGCCGAGGGCTTTGAAACAAGAATGCTTGCCGTCTTCCTTGAATATCAAAATCTTCCCACAATAGGAAACGTTCGTTCGATTCGCGACTATGGCGTTAGATTTGCGGCAGATTTTGATTCCATTGTATTCCACGCAGGCTCCGATACCGATGCAAATTGGCTTCAGCTTGCCGGAAACGCTATCAATTACGGCTTTAAGGTAAGCTATCTTATTAAAAAAGGCGAAATTAAGACCGCTTCCGAGCGCGAGGACCTTTGGGTGGATGAGGTTGACAACGTAGATTCTCTTAACTACTATCCCACGCCAATGTTCAGAGATCTTGACAGAATGTACAATATGTCAACCGAGCACTCCTTGATGCTTAACGCTGAGGTCGTTCTCAGCTCCATTAATTATCGATCTTACAGAACTACACTTAACGATGGCTTCACTTATCCCTATACGATCGGTACTAATGCATCTGCTCCCGAAGACGGCGTTGCTAAAACTATCCAGCTTCCCTATAACCCGTACCAAACCCAATCAAAGGTTTCCTATACATACGATGAGGCAACGGGACTTTATAAGCGTAGCAATTTTGACGATAAGCCCTCTATCGACGGTTTAAACAACGAGCAGCTTGCGTTTAAGAACGTCATAATTCTCGAGGTATCCACCACTATTTTCCCCAACGATTCCAAAAACAGACTCAACGTGGACTACGTTGGCGAAGGCAGTGGTTATTACTGTGCAAACGGCAAGTACGAATCTATTACTTGGAAAAGACCGGAGGCCGATTCCGAGCTTGTAATTTGCGGCTCTGACGGATCGGTGCTTGACATTGTTCCGGGAAAAGTTATCATCAACGTTTACCCCGCGGAATATCACGACAGTATAGTAGTCAAATAAGCGTAAAGGGCGTGGACACACGCCCTTTAAACTAATTAGGAGAAAATTTATGAAACTTCCCGAGCTTTTATCGCCTGCGGGTAATTTTGAAAAGCTTAAAGCGGCTCTTCTTTACGGTGCCGACGCGGTTTATCTTGCGGGGCAGAGCTTTGGCATGCGATCCGCCGCTGACAATTTCACCGCGGAGGAGCTTTATGAAGCATCCGATTATACCCACAAAAGAGGCAAAAAGCTTTATCTTACACTTAACACGATGCCACACGGAGACGAATACCCCGCTCTGCGTGAATTTTTGCACGATATAGCAAACGCAGGTATTGACGCTGTCATTGTTGCAGACCTCGGTGTTATGGCGACCGTACGAGAAATTTTGCCCGATATGGAGATACACATCTCAACTCAGGCAAGCATTGTCTCCCCCGAGGCGGCACTTGCGTATACCGCTCTCGGTGCAAAGCGCCTTGTGCTCGCACGCGAGCTTAATCTTGACGAAATAAAGGCAATTCGCGCCGCACTTCCTAATGATATAGAGCTTGAAGCATTCGTGCACGGCTCTATGTGCGTTTCCTACAGCGGAAGATGTATGCTATCCAATCTTATGACCGAGCGCGATGCAAATCGAGGTAGATGCGCACAGCCGTGCAGATGGAATTACATTATTTATGAGGAAAAGCGTCCGGAGTTGCCTATTCCGATAGAGCAGACCGAGCTTGGCACATTTATAATGTCCTCTAAGGATATGTGCACGGTAGATCATATACCCGAGCTTATTTCCGCAGGCATTAACTCCTTCAAGATCGAAGGAAGAATGAAGAGCGCGTACTACACCGCGGTTGTCACCAATGCGTACCGTATGGCTATTGATGCGTACAGTGCAGACCCCGAGCATTATAGCTTTGATCCTATTTGGTATCGAGAGCTTGAGAGTGTGTCCCACAGAGAATACTGCACGGGTTATTATCTTGACGAGCCCATAAAGAACGCACAGCTTACCACTCAAACCGGTTATATCCGCGAAAAGGCTTATTTTGCAACCGCACTTGAGTTTGATAAGATCGAATGCGAAGCGATAACCAATACGGGTGTAGAGCTTGAAAACGAAGCCGGAAAGCTTTTCCGCTTTATTCAGCGCAACAAGGTTAAGGTCGGTGATTCGGCAGAGCTTATCTCCCCCGGTAGCATCGGC